>NZ_BCBQ01000004.1:0-119336 GCF_001320885.1 Pseudomonas sp. NBRC 111140 | reverse complement strand
CCGTGCTGTCGTCGTTCGATGAAGGTTGCGACCTGGTGCTGTACTACAAGCACCTGATGGTGCTGAACGGCGACACCGAGTACAGCCTGCACTTCAACCAGACCGACGTGCTGACCGACGCCCAGCGCAACTATGCCGAGCAGCAATACGCGCTGTTCCGTAGCTGGTACGCCAGCTGGTCGGCCGAGCAGAACCTGGCCTGATGCAGCCACTGCTTGCTCTGTGGGCGCGGGTACGCCCGCACCCACACTGCAAGCAGTCCCCCATGCACCTGCAATCGATTCCCAAGGAGGCTCCATGACCCTGACAGGCAACCTGCTGATCGGCCAGACGCCAGTAACCGGCAGCCGCCAAGCCATCCGCGCCATTGACCCGGCCACCGGCCAGGCGCTGGAACCGGCCTACCTGGGCGGCACCGGCGAACACGTGGCCCAGGCCTGCGCCCTGGCCTGGGCGGCGTTCGATGCCTACCGCGAAACCTCGCTCGAACAACGGGCACAGTTCCTCGAAACCATCGCCACGCAGATCGAGGCACTGGGCGATGCCCTGATCGACCGCGCCGTGGCCGAAACCGGCCTGCCCAAGGCACGCATACAGGGCGAACGTGGCCGCACCTGCACCCAGTTGCGCACCTTCGCCCGAGTGGTACGGGCTGGCGAATGGCTGGATGTGCGGGTCGACAACGCCCTGCCCGAACGCCAGCCACTGCCGCGCGCCGACCTGCGCCAGCGCCAGGTGGCCCTGGGGCCGGTAGCCGTGTTCGGCGCCAGCAACTTCCCGCTGGCCTTCTCGGTGGCCGGTGGCGACACGGCCTCGGCTTTGGCTGCTGGCTGCCCTGTGGTCGTCAAGGCCCACAGCGCCCACCCAGGCACCAGCGAACTGGTCGGCCGGGCGGTGGCGCAAGCCGTGAAACAATGCGGCTTGCCAGCCGGTGTGTTTTCGCTGCTGTACGGCTCGGGTCGCGAAGTGGGCATTGCCCTGGTCAGCGACCCGCGTATCAAAGCCGTTGGCTTTACCGGCTCGCGCAGTGGCGGCGTGGCGCTGTGCCAGGCCGCCCAGGCGCGCCCGGAGCCAATCCCGGTGTATGCCGAAATGAGCTCGATCAACCCGGTGTTTCTGTTCGACGCCGCGCTGCAGGCCCGTGCCGAAGCACTGGCACAAGGTTTCGTCGCTTCGCTGACCCAAGGCGCCGGCCAGTTCTGCACCAACCCCGGCCTGGTAATCGCTCGCCAGGGGCCGGCGTTGCAGCGGTTTGTCGCGGCAGCCAGTGGGCATGTGCAGCAGGCTGCTGCGCAAACCATGCTCACGCCGGGCATATTTGACGCCTACCAGGCCGGCGTCGCTGCGCTTGCGGCCAACGCCAATGCCCAGGCCACCGCCTGCGGCCCGGCCAGCCACAGCCCCAATCAGTGCCAGGCACAGCTGTTCGTGACCCAGGCCGAGGCCTTCCTCGCCGACCCGGCGTTGCAGGCTGAAGTGTTCGGCGCAGCGTCGCTGATCGTGGCCTGCGACAGTGACGAGCAGGTCCGCCAGGTAGCCGAGCACCTTGAAGGTCAACTGACCGCCACCCTGCAGCTGGACGAGGCCGACATCGACAGCGCCCGCGCCCTGCTGCCGACCCTTGAGCGCAAGGCCGGGCGCATACTGGTCAATGGTTGGCCGACCGGCGTCGAGGTGTGCGATGCGATGGTGCATGGCGGGCCATTCCCGGCCACCTCCGATGCCCGTACCACCTCGGTGGGCACGGCAGCGATCCTGCGTTTCCTGCGCCCGGTGTGCTACCAGGACTTCCCCGATGCGCTGCTGCCGCACGCGTTGCAGCACGGCAACCCGCTGCGGCTGCGGCGCCTGCTTGATGGTAAACGGGAAGGCTGAGCATGGTCGAAACCGCTGAAACCGACATCGCCGTGGTGGGCGCCGGCATCGTCGGCGTCGCCTGCGCCCTGCAGCTGGCCCGTCAGGGCCGCCGGGTAACGCTGATCGACCGCCAGGCGCCAGGCCTTGGCGCGTCCTATGGCAATGCCGGGCACCTGGCCACTGAACAAGTGTTCCCGATTGCCGACCTGTCCATCCTCAAGCGCTTGCCCCGCATGCTGCTAGACCCGATGGGCCCGCTGCGCCTGGACTGGAAGTACTTGCCCAAGGCCATGCCGTGGTTCACCCGGCTGCTGCTCAACCTGCGAGCGGCGCCGTTCCAGCGCAGCGTGGCGGGCATCCGCACCTTGAACGAAGGCAGCCTGGGCGCCTGGCAGCGGTTGCTGGGCTCAATCGGGCGCAGCGAACTGTTCCAGGAGGATGGCTCGTTGCTGGTGTTCGAACGGCCCGAGTCGCGCCAGGCGCTGGAGGCGTTGCGCGCACGCATGCGCCAGCAGGCGGTACCGGTGAGTTTCTGGTCGGCCGAGGCCGTGCGCGAAGCGGCGCCACAATTGAGCCCATCATTGCTGGGCGGGCTGTTCTTCCCCAAGACCGGGCACTTCATCGACCCGTACCGGGTAGTGTGCGAGCTGTTCGAAGCGGCCAAGGCCAGTGGCGTGCGCTTTGTCCAGGCGCAGGTCGAGGGTGGGCAACTGCACAGTGGCGGGGTCAGCCTGGCCAGCGACAAGGGCACGCTCGATGCTCGCCAGGTGCTGATCAGCTGTGGTGCGCATTCTGCGAAACTGACCGCCGCGCTGACTGGCAAGCGGGTACCGCTGGACACAGAGCGCGGCTACCACCTGATGTTGCCGGGTGAGCACCAGCGCCTGCCGTTTGCAGTCACCTCGCTTGAACGCAAGTTCATCATGACGCCCATGGCCGAAGGCTTGCGCCTGGCTGGCACGGTGGAGTTCGCCGGGTTGGAGGCGCCGCCGAGCATGCAACGGGCGTGGCAATTGCACCGGCTGAGCAAGGGGTTGTTCCGACAAGACCTGAGCGTCGAAGGGGCGACACCGTGGATGGGCTTCAGGCCTTCGTTGCCAGATTCATTGCCAGTGATCGACCGGGTGTGTGATGGGCGGGTGCTGTTGGCGTTCGGGCATCAGCACCTGGGGTTGACCCAAGCAGCGGTGACGGCGGAATGGATGGGGCGGTTGGCTGAGCGGGCCCGTGGGCATGAGATGGCAGCCTACCGGTTGGATCGCTTCTAGATTCGAGGGCCGCTGTGCGGCCCCCGGCATCACTCAGCGATAACGCTCGAGCCAGTGCGCATACGGCGCCGGCAAGGTCCAGGAGGCTTTCTCCACCCCCAGCTCCTTGGCTGCAAAGTACGCCCAGTGCGGGTCGGCCAGGTGCGCACGCCCTACCGAAACCAAGTCCAGTTGGTTGGCCTGCAAAGCCGCTTCCGCCAACTGCGGTGTGCCAAAGCCCCACGCCGAAGTCACCGGCAGCTTCGCCTCACGGCGCACACGCTCGGCAATCGGCCCCATGAACGCCGGGCCCCACGGGATGTTGGTCTCGGGAATGGTGAAACCGACACTCACGCTCAGCAGGTCAAGGCCGCCGGCCTTGAAGCGGCGCGCCAGTTCGATCGACTCTTCCAGGGTCTGCTCGTCGCGGCCATCGTATTCCAGCACACCGAAACGCGCGGTCAGCGGCAGGTTTTCCGGCCACACTTCACGCACTGCGGCCAGGGTTTCCAGCAGGAAGCGGCTACGGTTGTCGAAGCTGCCACCGTAGGCATCGGTACGCTTGTTGGAGTGCTCGGAGAAGAAGCTCTGGCCCAGGTAACCATGGGCAAAGTGCAGCTCGATCCACTCGAAGCCGGCATCGCGCGCACGGCGAGCGGCATCGACAAAGTCCTGCTTGACCCGGGCGATGTCGTCCAGGGTCATCTCGCGCGGCACTTTCGGCAGATGCGCGCCAAATGCGATGGCCGACGGGGCAATGGTTTCCCAGCCACGGGCATCGTCGGCGGCAATATGATCATCACCTTCCCATGGGCGGTTGGCGCTGGCCTTGCGCCCGGCGTGGGCGATCTGGATACCCGGCACGGAGCCTGCCGCCTTGATGGCCTGCACCACTGGCACGAAGGCCTGGGCGTGGGCATCGCTCCAGATACCGGCACAACCGGGGGTAATGCGCCCTTCCGGCGCCACCGCAGTGGCCTCGACCACCAACAGGCCGGCACCACCACGGGCCAGGCCGGCCAGGTGCACGTGGTGCCAGTCGTTGATCATGCCGTCTTCGGCCATGTATTGGCACATCGGCGGAATGGCAATGCGGTTACGCAGGGTGACGTCTTTGAGGGTGTAGGGTTCGAACAGTGCGGACATGGGAAACTCCGGGTTCATTTGAATACTGTTGTTCGATCATAATCGAACTATGGCAATTAATGAAACCCCCGTTATCATGTCGGGCATGCGAGCCTATAAACATCCCAACCCTGAAGACCTGATCCTCGAACGCCTGCTCTATGCGCTCAGCGACCCCGTGCGCCTGGAAATCGTCCGCCATCTGGCCGGCGTGGCAGAGGCCAGCTGTGGCGAACTGGACGGGGGGCGGCCGAAGTCGAGCATGTCCCACCACTTCCGCGTTTTGCGTGATGCTGGGTTGGTACAAACCCGCAATGTGGGCACTACCCATATGAATTCACTGCGCAGCGAAATGCTGGATGAGCGGTTCCCTGGGTTGCTGGCGTGCATACTGCGCCAGGTGTGACCTGTCAGCCTGCCGGTTCTGGATGGGCCAGCGCAAACCGGCACACCTGCCCTCCCCTGAGCATGCACTCCTCATGGCTGACATCGGCCCCACCCAGCGCCCCGATCAGCGCCAGATCAAGCTCGCACACCACCGGATGCGCCTTGGCCAAATGATGGAACACACAATTGTGCGCCACGATCTGCGGCGCCCCCCCCGAGCGGAAGAACACCTGCGCTTCATAGCCGGCATTGTTCATGTGCTCGACGATGCGTGCTTCATCCACCACCTTGTGTTCAAGGTCCGCCGCCAGCTTGCGCCCCAGTTGGCGCATCAGCGCCAGCAGTGCCTCCTGGCCTAGCAACCCTGCCACCTCACCAATCAGCAGATTCGCCAGTAGCGGGTACTGCCGGGGAAACTGCTCGCGGGCAAGATCAGTCAGCTCATGCAACTGCTCCGGGCGCCGCCCGGTAGGCCGGGTGGCGCCGCGCTTGACCAGGCCATCACGCTCCAGCGCGGCCAGGTGCTGGCGTACCGCCGTGCGGGTAATGGCCAGGGCTTGCGCCAGGTCGTCGATGCTCATGCCGGCTGGCTGGTGCAGCAACGCGTGGAGCAGGTCCTGTTGGGTACGGCCCAGTCCCTCGAGCATCAGAACTTGTCCGGGAACTGTTTGACCAGCGCCGCAGCGATGGCATCGGACAGGGTCAGAATATGCTCGCGCATCATCCCCCAGGTGCGCGCTTCGCCCGTATAGTCACCGGCCGCCAACTGATCGATCTGCGTCACATGGTGGCCACCGTGGGCGCTGAGCAATGTAAGCAGGGTCGCCTCGGGCAGGTTTGGGTTGGCCTTGGCCAGGAACGCCGCGATGGCCTTGGCATTGCTGGTCAGCTCGTCGACGCCAGCTTGCTGGCCCTTCTTGTCCTTGGCCACAGTGGCATCGCTGTAGTGCTTGATCGCGCCCCAGTGGCCGGCCAACAGTTTCAGCAACTGGTCGGCAGCGGGCTGGCCGTATAACGGCGCGATGCTGTTGGCGATTCGGGTCGCGTCGCTGACCACCTCATTGGCGGCGACTTCAGCCTGCTTGGCGTTGCCGGCCTGGTTGGCCACGGCGTAGTTGCGAACCCAGAAGATGTGCTCGACCCACAGGTCGCGCAGGGCCATGCGCGTGGTCATTGCAGCGGATTCGGCGGGTTTGGTGGCGGGGGGTGTGCTGGAGTAGGCGTAGCTCTGGCTCCATGCCGGCTGGGCGCACAGGGCCAGCAGCAGTAAGGCGGCAATCTTGGTATTCATGACGGCACCCTCCTGGAGGGGATCGACTGACAAGATTAATTTAAGCATCAAAATATGTTTTTATTGGTCGGCGAACAGGTTTCCGATCAGTGGTTTCCTGCGGACAGGCCCAAACAGACAACAAAAAAGCCACGAGGTCACCCCCGTGGCTTTGGATCACGACAAGGCTGCTGATTACAGCGCCATGTCGTTCTCAGGCTTGCTCTCGACCGGCTGGCCAGCAGCGCCACCGAAGTCGACGCTGGCGTCGATCACCGGCGGTTTCTCCAGCTGCAGCACTTCAGCGGTGTAGTTCCACTCTTTCTGAGTGGCCGCTGCCGAGTCGTTCAGCTTGGTGCCGTAGCTGGGCACGATTTCCTTGATCTTGGCCTGCCACTCTGGGGTAGCGACCTTCTCCTTGAACACGGTTTCCAGCACGTTCAGCATGATCGGCGCAGCAGTCGAAGCACCTGGCGATGCACCCAGCAGGCCCGCGATGGTGCGGTCTTCGGAGGCTACCACTTCAGTGCCCAGCTTCAGTACGCCGCCCTTCTCGGCATCACGCTTGATGATTTGTACACGCTGGCCGGCCTGCCACAGGCGCCAGTCTTCCTTCTTGGCGTTCGGGAAGTAGGTGCGCAGCGCTTCGAAGCGGTCATCGTCAGACAGCATCAGCTGGCCAGCGAGGTACTCGACCAGTGGGTACTGCTCGATACCGACTTTGGTCATCGGCCACACGTTGTGGGTAGTGGTGCTGCTGAGCAGGTCCAGGTACGAGCCGTTCTTCAGGAACTTGGTCGAGAAAGTGGCGAACGGGCCAAACAGGATCACGCGCTTGCCGTCCAGCACGCGGGTGTCCAGGTGCGGTACCGACATGGGTGGCGCACCGGTCGAGGCGATGCCGTAGGCCTTGGCCATGTGCTGCATGGCCACGGTCGGGTTCTCGGTCACCAGGAACGAACCACCCACCGGGAAGCCTGCGTATTCCTTGGCTTCCGGAATGCCCGACTTCTGCAACAGCTTCAGTGCGCCACCGCCAGCACCGATGAACAGGAACTTGGCGTCGGTGGCCGACTCGGTACCGTCCTTCAGGTTCTTGTACTCGACGTGCCAGGAGCCGTCCTTGTTGCGGGTGATGTCCTGCACTTCGCTGGACAGCTTCAGGTCGAAGCCTTTCTGGGTCTGCAGATGGCCAACGAACTGGCGGGTGATCTCGCCGAAGTTGACGTCAGTGCCGATTGGCGTCCAGGTCACGGCCAGCTTCTGGTTCGGGTCGCGGCCTTCCATCATCAGCGGGACCCACTTGGCGATCTGCGCGTGGTCCTCGGAGTACTGCATCGGGCGGAACAGCGGGCTGGCCTGCAGTGCGTCGTAGCGCTTCTTGAGGAACTTGATGTTGTCATCGCCCCAGACGAAGCTCATGTGCGGGGTGGTGTTGATGAACGAGTGCGGGTTCTTCAGCACGCCCTGGCGGACCTGCCACGACCAGAACTGGCGGGAGATCTGGAAGGCTTCGTTGATTTCGATGGCCTTGGTGATGTTGACGTTGCCGTCTTTGTCTTCCGGGGTGTAGTTCAGCTCGGCCAGCGCGGAGTGGCCGGTACCGGCGTTGTTCCAGCCGTTGGAGCTTTCTTCGGCCACGCCGTCCAGGCGCTCGACCATTTCCATCGACCAGCTTGGCTCCAGCTCGTGCAGCCACACGGCCAGGGTGGAGCTCATGATGCCGCCGCCGACCAGCAGCACGTCTACTTTCTTGGTTTCTACGGCGTGCGCTTGCATGACGCTTGCAGCGACAGCCAGACCCAGCAAGGTCTTGCCAGCTTTCTTGAACATTGATCAATTCCAGTCAGGAGAACAGAGTGAGGGCCTGTGGCTGGCCCCGGTAAAGCGTGTTCTTCAGCGCAGGCTTGTTGTTGATCATTGTTCAGCAGCCAGAGAACCAAAAAACGACCCGGGCTTTTGTCGAATTGACCGACAAGGCTGAATCGTTTTTCCGATTGTATCTGAAATGCCAGCACAAACAAATTGCAGGTCCTTGCGTCAAGGCGACGGGTTGCCCCAGCGGCAGAATGCCACGCCAAAAACAAAAACCCCCGGCCATTTGCATGACCGGGGGCCTTGGATCACGCCGCAAGCGTCGCGATCAGGGTACCGCCAAGATTACTGCTGCTGAGGCAGTTTATCGATTGGGCCGCAGCCACCGATGATCTTGGAGATGGAAACCGAAGGGTGGAACAGGTAGTCGTAGGTGCAGTTTTTTGGTTGGTTGTAAACCTGGCCAGTGCAACCCGACAGCAGGGCAACACCCGAAACGACAGCAACGGCTACGGTGGCCTTGAACAGCTTTTTCATTACTCAGTCCTTTAAATGAATCATCTTCGGCCATCGTCTGATGGCGCCGGGATGATACAGAACCTGAGCATTGGATCCAAGTCGCGGGTGGCATTGATGCTTTGCGAAGACGCAACAACCGGTTGTAAAGCACGCCGTTGGCGACGATAGTCATACTCTGCCTTTGCACTGCCCTACAGGAGTTCACCATGCTTGGCGTTACCGACTACGGCGCATTCGTCATCGCCTTCATCATTCTGTTGGCCATTCCCGGCCCGGGCAATTTCGCGCTGATCACCGCCACTGGCAAAGGCGGTATCAAAGCAGGCCTGGCTGCGACCTGTGGGGTGATCGTCGGTGACCAGGTGCTATTGTGGCTGGCAGTAGCCGGCGTCGCCACGTTGCTGGCCACCTACCCGGCAGCCTTCCATGTGGTGCAGTGGGCGGGCGCTGCGTACCTGGCCTATCTCGGCCTGCGCATGCTGCTGAGCAAACCAGGTGACGCGCCACGCACCAGCCGCATGGACAACGGCCAGTACTTGCGCCAGACCATGCTGATCACCCTGCTCAACCCCAAGGCGATCATGTTCTACATGGCATTCTTCCCACTGTTCATCGACCCATTGAAACACCAGGGGCTGGTGACTTTCGGCTTCATGGCGGCGACGGTGGCGGTGATCACGTTCCTGTACGGGTTGATTGCCGTGGTACTGACTCACCGACTGGCCGAACGCATGCGCGCCAACCCAAGGATCAGCAACCTGTTCGAGCGGCTGGCGGGCATTTGTCTGGTGGGGTTTGGCATTAAATTGGCCGCCATGCGCTGAGGCCCCTCGGGCGCGCCCCATGCGGCCCCAAAATTCCAAAGCAAAAAAAAGCCCCCGGCAACTCACAGTTCCCAGGGGCTTGTTCAATCAGCGACTACCCAATCAATTGGTTTCCAGCTGATATGCCTTGCTCACGAACAACGCCGCAAACAGGCTCTTGCCTTCCTTGAACGTGTACTGCTCTTCGAACTTGCCTTCCTCGACCAGCTTCTGCCCAATGGCACATTCCGAATCGCTGTGGTTCTTGCCCTTGGCGCCGAAATCACTGCTCCACGACGACAAGCCAACTTCTTCGCAGAAAGCCGCGAACTTCGCCTTCGGTACACTCTGCTGGAAGTCGCTGTAAGCCTCTTTCAGCGGTTTGAAGCCGCTGTAGCTCACGCTGTAGTTCTCCACCTTCGCCTTGCGCGCAAAGCCACTTACCGCTTCGGCCAAAACGGCCTGGCCGGTGTACGGGCTGTATGCCCCGATCAACATGGCGCTCAAGGCACTCTTGAGCTGGGTTTCGACATCGTCCAGCTCCGGCAGCGACTGGAAGTCGGCCTTGCGTACGATCTCACCCACCTTGGAGCCATCGTTACGGTGGGTTACCACAAACGCCATCGAACCTTCACCATCACTGGAGCGCGTGAGGGTGAAATCCAAGTCGACCGTGGTGCCAAAATCACCCGTGCTGCTGACCAGGAACGCGCCAGTAACCGGCTGGCGTACCGCCATGTTGGCACCCCAATCGAAGCTCGACTCAGTGGCCCGGCCATTGGCGGCCAGCTCGGCGCGCGGCTGGATCTCGTCGCTGACATCAGCCACCAGCACCACTTCGGCGCCCTTGCTGGCAACGAAGGGGTTGGCCATCTGCATGCCCAGCAATTGGATGTGAAGGGTGCCGTCCTTGCTGTCGCCGTCATGGGCCAGTTTCAGCGCATCGGCTTTGAGGTATATGCCGGCGACATTGCGGCTGACATTGAGCTGGTACTTGGCCCAACCTGCCAAGCCCTCCTCCGGCGAACCACCGCGAGCCGATTCCATCAAGCTGGTCAGGCCGCGCATGAACTGCTGGGCGCCATTGGTCTGGGTCGCAGCGACGCGGATTTCGGGGTCGGCGACTGTCAGGTTGCCAGAGAACGCCGAATAGGAAATGTCGCCCTCAGACAGTACATCTTCAAGGAAATAGCGCTCCTTGAAGTCCTCGTAGTAGGCCAGCGCAGCCTTCTTGCCCGAGCTGGAGACCATCGCATAGCCACCACCGAGCACCAGCACCGCCGCGGCTACACCGCCAATCAGCAGCTGCTTCTTGTTCATCTGTTTGATCATGGTGTTTGCCTCACTGGACCATGGCGGAAGCGTTGTTCCAGTCGTTCACGTACTTTTGGGAGACCTCGGGGGTCCAGCTGAAATCGATACCGGCGTTGGGGAATTCCTTGGCCAGCACGGCGCCGAACGACACACGGTCGGCACAGTGGTCCTGCTGGCAGGCCTCGGGCTCACCTGCGCTGTAGGCGCGGTAGGTGGGCACGGCGCGGCCATCGTCCAGCGGGTAGTACGGCGTGGCGTTGGCGACCTGGGTCACGTACCAACCTTCGCTATACTCCTCGTCCGCCACCAAGCGGCCCTTGCTCGGGAAGTCGAGGGTGTAGAAATCGCCCTTCTTGCCGGTAACGTGCACCATCATTGGCGCAACGCGGGCCGAGGTCGCAGGGTCTTGCTGCGCCAGCGGCGAAGCGAAACGCACCTTGATGCCAGCCATTTGCGCCAGCGCCTCGGTTTCGCGCCCCTTGAAGTCGCTCATGCCGTCTTGCAGCTGCTGGTAGCGTTCCAGCACTCGGGTGTGCACGCGGGCCAGCTCCTGTTGACGCTGACGCTCTTCACGCACACGCTGCTGCTCTCGTTGAACCGCCCAGTTGGCACCCTCGCGCACATCGAAGAACAGGCCTTGGCGGGTGATGCCGATGCGGTTGCGAGTGATCTTCTGTGCGTCGTTGCCCCACATGCTGTTCGTAATTGCCGAAATATCTTTGACGATGAACAGGTTGGCCACATCGGTGGTGGTCGGCGAGGTGGCCTTGATCAGGTCGAAGATTTCCAGCGCGGCTTCCTTGTACTTGGCCGCGTCCAGGGCGAACGACTCGTCAGGCGTTACGGCAACGTAGTACGGATCGCTGCTGAACGGGCGGAGCACGCCGTAGCTGGAACGGGTGAAGGTCAGGTACACCTTCATCTGCCGGCTGGGGATCTCGCCCACCAGGAACGCGGCCTGGTCAGCATCCGCCGTGAGGTAGGAAACAGCCTTGTCCTTCACTGCAGATTCGAGGTTCTTGTTGAAGATCAGCCCGCTGGGGTGAGCGTATACGCGGGTCCAGTTGTCGCCACGGTAGGTGCCAACGGCCTTCCAACTGATTTTTTCGAAGCTGCCTTCACCAAAGCCGGAGGCCGGGCACGGCATCACCGGGGTAGTGCCGAACGACAGGGTGTCGCCGTCGCTGATGATCGAGGTGCTAAGCACCCATTTGCAGCCTGTGCCATCCGTTACCTGCATCAGGTTGCGGTTTTGCAGGACCACGGCGCGGCCGAAGTCCGAGGTTGGGGCAGCGGCTACCGCAGCAGCAGGTGCTGGAACAGGCGGTGCGACTGGGGCTGCTACCGGGGTTTCGGCAACGGGGGCTGGCGCGGGTTCTGCAGCAACCACCGGGGCCGGGGCCACCTCTGCTTTTGCAGGCGCTGGTTCAACTACAGCAGGCGCCGGCGCAGCGGCAACGGCTACCGGGGCTTCTGCTGGCGCAGGTACAGCGGGTGCAGCCGGGGCCGGGGCAGCAACGGCCGGAGCAGGTGCTGGTGCTGGTGCTGGTGCAGCTGGTGCCGCGGCAGGCGCGACGGCCAGGGTCACCAGGCCCAGGTTGGTGGCATTGCCCGAACCGCTGGCGTAAAGGTTGCCCTTGGCGTCAACCGCCTTCCAGCTCACCTTGGCGGTCGCGCAGTCCTTGGCGAACACGAACGGCAGCTTGGTCAGCAGCCCCGACAGCAGCTCCTGCTTGTCCCAGGCCGGGCGGGTGATGGTCAGCTCAACCTCGGGTTTGCACCAGGTGGCGGCGTCCCCAGGTACTTCGACCTTGATGTTTTCTTTCTTCGAGAAGGCCAGCTCGTGGGCGAACGCCTGCGGTACCAGACCACAAGCGCCGACCACAGCCAGCGCGAGCGCGTGCTTTTTCATGGAGTTCCTCAGATCAGTTCCCAGGTGCCGTTGGCTTGTTTGCAGAAGGTGTTCTGCTCTTGCTCGGTCTGGCCGCTTTGCGATTTCAGGCTGACCGTGACCGGGCGGCAGGCGGCTTCGGCGGCGACCGTTTCGGTCGGCAGCGACTGCACCGAATCCAGGTCGAAGCCTTGGGTTTCCTTGCTGGCGGCAACGTCCAGCTCGTCCAGGTTCACCGCTGGCGTCACACGCTTGGCCACGGCCTGCGCCTTGGGCTCGACGTAGTTCTTGTGCACGTAACCCACGGTCACGCCCTTGCGCCCGACCAGGATCCAGTCACCAGTGGAGCCGACGGCGGTGAACTCGGTGTGGTTTTTCAGGCTGCCAACTTTCTCGCCACTCTGGTTGGGTGCGGCACGCACGTTCAGGTTGTCGCTGACGGTCACGTAGGGCTCGTTGATCAACTTCATCGACGGCACCGCCTGGATCTTCGGCGCGCGCTTGACCTCGACCTTCTTGGTCTGGGTGTATTCCTTGCCCGGCACGATCTGCGCGGTAGCACCCGAGTGGTCGGACTTCCAGGTAACTGGCTGGGCGCTGGCGGTAGCCTGCTGCTGGCTCAACACTTCCTGGGTGCGCAGCGCCAGTGCCTGCTGGTCCTTCTCGTCCAGCATGTGACCGATGCGGTTGCCCACGTAGGCACCAATGCCACCGGCGATCAGGGCTGCGGCGATCTTGCCGTTGCCACTGCCCATGGTCGAGCCGATGGCCACACCGGCCAGGCCGCCAATCACGGTGCCCGCTTGCTCTTTGCTGATCCCGAGCTGTGCACAGGCCGTGGTAGAGGCGATGGCGACCGCCAGAAGGGACGCGACGAATTTCTTACGCAAGTGGAGCACTCCATTTTCGGTGGGGCGCACAGCCGCGTACCGCAGCCAGGATCTGGCGGCAGCATTCGACGTTGTGCGGTTTTATGAGTGAGCTGGCAGCACTGGACGCGGACGGCAATTTAGCCGTCGAACGAAGGGCGTAGAGGAAGACCAGTACGGCGCGAAGCATCCAACGAATCCATGTCAGGAAGAGGTCATCGCCCAGCGCGCGTAATCATTACGGCGTTTGGCCTGGGCGTGAGTGGCGTATTAGAGGCCCGCATTGTAGCGCAAGGTGCCGTTGACAGTTCAAGACAAAATGTTGCGAGAAACCGCTCTGTCTCAGCTTATTCGACATAGTTGCAGGAGCGGCTCTGTTTCGCGAAAGGACCAAGGCACTGCTGAATGATGCTGAATTTGGAATGATGCAAAACAAGGCACAACGAAAAAGCCCCTGAAAGCTTTCGCTTCCAGGGGCTTCATCTTGTATGGCGGAGAGATAGGGATTTGAACCCTAGGTACTGTTGCCAGTACAACGGATTTCGAATCCGTCCCGTTCGACCACTCCGGCATCTCTCCAATGCCGCGCATCATACCAGCGTTCTTTTAAAACGCAAACCTTTTTTTAAAAAAAATCGCGTGGTATCAGGCGCTTGCGTGAACGCGCCGCTTACAGCGGCACGCCCAGGCGCTTGGCAACTTCTTCGTAGGCTTCGATCACGTCGCCCAGGCCCTGACGGAAGCGGTCTTTGTCCATCTTCTTGCGGGTTTCCTTGTCCCACAGGCGGCAGCCGTCCGGGCTGAACTCGTCGCCCAGCACGATTTGGCCGTGGAATACGCCGAACTCCAGCTTGAAGTCGACCAGCAGCAGGCCGGCGTCATCGAAGAGCTTGCTCAGCACTTCGTTGACCTTCAGCGACAGCTTTTTCATTTCGACCAACTGCTCGGCGGTGCCCCAGCCGAACGCAACAACGTGGGATTCGTTAATGAAGGGGTCGCCCTTCTCGTCGTTCTTCAGGAACAGTTCGAAGGTGGACGGCTCCAGCTTGATGCCCTCCTCCACGCCCAGACGCTTGACCAGGCTGCCGGCGGCGTAGTTGCGCACCACGCACTCGACCGGGATCATGTCCAGTTTCTTCACCAGGCACTCGTTGTCGCCCAGCAGCTTGTCGAACTGGGTCGGCACGCCGGCTTCTTCCAGTTTCTGCATGATGAAGGCGTTGAACTTGTTGTTCACCATGCCTTTGCGGTCGAGTTGTTCGATACGCTTGCCGTCGAACGCCGAAGTGTCGTTACGGAACAGCAGGATCAAGCGGTCGGCGTCGTCGGTCTTGAAAACCGATTTGGCCTTGCCGCGGTAGAGTTCGTCGCGTTTTTCCATGATTGGGCTCCGCTTGCTTGAGGTGTTGGGCTAGGCGATTTCGCGCCAGTCGAGCCCGTGTTCCTGATTCGCCACTTGGAGCCAGTCCGGGTCGCACCCGAGGGTATCGACGAAGCACTGGCGGGCCAAGTGTGGCAGGTTGTTCTTGCTGCTGAGGTGGGCCAGCACCAGGTGTTGCAGGTTGCTCCAGCCCAACTCGTGCACCAGGCGCGCGGCCTGGTGGTTGTTCAAATGCCCTTGCATGCCCCCTACCCGCTGCTTCAAAAAGGCCGGGTAGTGACCGCGCGCCAGCAGGTCGCGGCAGTGGTTGGCCTCGATCAGCAGTGCATCCAGGCCCTGGTAGCGCTCCAGCAGCAATGCGTCGTACGAGCCCAGGTCGGTAAGCATGCCGAAGCGTCGCTGGCCGTCACTGACCACGTACTGCAATGGCTCGTAGGCGTCGTGCTCGACCCGCGCCGCAGTCACTTCCAGGCTGCCGATGCGCAGGCTTTCGCCACAAGCGAGAAAACCGGCCACCTCCACCGGCTTGCGCATGCCGCGCAAAGTCCCTTGGCTGAGGTAGACCGGTACATTGTAGCGCCGTGACAGCAAGCCGACCCCATGTACATGATCAGCATGTTCGTGGGTGACCAGTACTGCACTGAGCTGGGCCGCCGACACACCGAGCAGCGCCAGGCGCCGCTCGGTTTCGCGCAGGGAAAAGCCGCAATCGACCAGGATGAACGTGTCACCACTGGCGATCAGCGTGCCGTTCCCTTGGCTACCGCTTCCGAGTACCGCGAAGCGCACTTAGCCCAGGTGGTCCTGAATGGCGCTCAGCACGCGGCGGGCGACATCGGCCGGAGCCACGGTGTTGATGTTTTTCTCGACCGTGACCTGCACGCTCTCACCCACCTTGCTCAGGCGAACCTGGTAGCGCTCGGCACGGGCTTCACGCTCTTCCTTGGTCGGCTCGCTGCCGAACATGCGGCTGAAGAAGCCAGGCTGGTTCTGCTTGTCGTCAGGCTTTTCGGACAGGTTGATGTAGTACAGGCCCAGGCTCCGGTTGATGTCTTCGACACGCCACTCGCCACCCTGTTCCAGGGCACGGCCCACGCCAGACCAGGCGCGGTCCAGGTCGGAACCCAGGTACAGCACCGGGTTGCCGCTGCCGTCTTCGCTCAGGCTGACGCGGCTTGGCGCGTCGAAATCGCGCGCGGCCAGCAGCGACACCGAACCGCCTTTCTCGGCGCTGCGGTTCATGCTGGCAAGCATTTCGTCGACCAGCAAGGCATCGGCACCGGTGTTGCTGGACGAGGACGGGAACGCAGGGTCGGCCGTGCTGCCAGCCGGGCGCTCGACGCTGACCACGTACACTTCGGAGGTGTTGCGCTGCACGCCAGGCTCCATGCGCACACGTACGCGCACTTCGCTGTCACCGCTGCTGGCAGTGCTGGCCAGACGCTGGCCAAGCGATGCCGACAGTTCATCGAAACGCTGCCAGGTAGTGTTGAACTCACCCGTCTGTGGGCGTTCTTCGGCAATGCGGAAGCCGTTGTCCTCGAAGAACTGGCGCGCTACCGGCCACACTTCGGCTGGCGAATGCTGGGCCAGTACCCAACGGCTGCTGCCACTGCGTTGCAGGCTGTAGTCGGTGACCTGGGCGGCACCGCCGGTCAGCGGTTGCGGGCGCGGCACTTCGAACTCGCCAGCAACATTATCGTCGGCAACGTTACGCGGAATCGGCAGCAGCGGGTCAAGACGCTTGACGTTGCTGGCGTCCGGCGGCAGCTGCATGGGCGCGGTCGGGTGCGCCTGCAGGTAGTCGCTGCCACGGTCGCGGAAATAGCCATCCTCGCCCCACAGCCAACCACACCCACTGGTGCTGGAAATGATCAGGGCAAGGGCGGAAAGACCAGCCAGTCGCTTCATGCGGTGTACTTCCTCTTAAACCAGTACGCCGGACTGGCGCAAGGCAGTACGGACTTTTTCGTGGCAGCCTTCGCTCAGCCAGGTCAGTGGCAGGCGAATGCCTTTGTGCATCAGGCCCATTTCAACGAGCGCCCATTTCACCGGGATCGGGTTGGCTTCGCAGAACAGGTCTTTGTGCAGCGGCATGAGTTTTTCGTTGATTGCGCGGGCCTTCTCGGCATTGCCCTCAAGGGCGGCCTCGCACAGGTCGGCCATTTCGCGCGGGGCGACGTTGGCGGTGACCGAAATGTTGCCCTTGCCGCCCATCAGGATCAGCTCGACGGCCGTCGGGTCGTCGCCGGACATGACGATGAAGTCCTTGCTGACGCCATCGAGGATGGCCTTGGCGCGAACCAGGTCGCCGGTGGCTTCCTTGATGCCGATGATGTTCGGCACGGTCGACAGGCGGATCACGGTCTCGGCCTGCATGTCGCAGGAGGTGCGGCCGGGTACGTTATAGAGGATCTGCGGAATGTCGACGGCTTCGGCAATGTGCTTGAAGTGCTGGTACAGGCCTTCTTGCGTCGGCTTGTTGTAGTACGGCACGACCAGCAGGCAGGCGTCAGCGCCGGCATTCTTGGCGTTCTGGGTCAGGTGCACGGCTTCGGCGGTGGAGTTGGCACCGGTGCCGGCGATGACCGGAATCGGCTTCTTGCTGTGCTTGACGCGCTCGACCACGTGCTTGATGACCAGGATGTGTTCTTCGACATCCAGCGTGGCGGACTCACCGGTGGTGCCGACAGCGACGATCGCATGGGTGCCGTTTTCCAGGTGGAAGTCTACAAGTTTGTCGAGGCTGCCCCAATCAAGACGCCCTTGTGCATCCATGGGTGTGACCAATGCCACCATACTGCCCGCAATCATGTAACTGCTCCTGCCGGAAAAAGAGAGCGGTAATGGTACTGGGGGCATCGGCCTTGCACAAGCGAAGCAGGCGGGCGGAGCATTCCCCTCGGCGCCTTATTTCGCTACCCTTGATCCTTTGATCGGTGCAGCGCGGCCCGCCGGGCCGTCGACCTTGCTCCCCGCCAGCGTCCAAGACCTCGCATGCGAGCCCCGGGCACTGCCGACAGGAGGCTTTTGCCCGTCCTGTGCCGACCGCTCATCGCTTTAGGAATGCTGCATGTCCACCCCCACCGTCCGCGAACAATTCCTTGTCATCAGTGCCTTGGGCCCAAACCCCATGGAGCTGGCCAACGTCCTCAGCCGCGCTGCCTTCGAAAACCGCTGCGCGGTGGTCACCTCGCGCCTGAGCCGCCACGGCGAGACCAGCGCCCTGGTGCTGCAGGTGGGCGGTAGCTGGGACGCCCTGGCGCGCCTGGAATCCACCCTGCCAGGCCTGGGCAAGAAGCACGGCCTGACCCTGGACGTGGTGCGCAGCGCCGACCAGGAAGTGCGCCCACAGGCCCTGCCATACGTGGCCTACGTCAGCGCCGCCTACCGCCCGGACATCATCAATGAGCTGTGCCAGTTCTTCCTCGATCACCGCGTCGAGCTGGAAGCCATGACCTGCGACACCTACCTGGCGCCGCAAACCGGCAGCAGCATGCTCAACGCCCAGTTCACCGTGATTTTGCCGGCCGGCACGCAGATCAGCTGGCTGCGCGACCAGTTCCTGGACTTTGCCGATGCCCTGAACCTCGATGCGTTGATCGAGCCATGGCGTCCACAGAACCCAATGTAAGGAAACCGACCATGGCTGTAGCACTCGACCAACCCGTTGCCGACTTCCAGGCCCAGGCTACCAGCGGGCAAACCGTCAGCCTGGCCGAACTCAAGGGCCAGCAAGTGGTGGTGTACTTCTACCCCAAGGACAGCACCCCAGGCTGCACCACCGAGGGCCAGGGCTTTCGCGACCAGCATGACGCCTTTGCCGCAGCCAACACCGTGGTGTTCGGCGTATCGCGCGATGGCATCAAGTCGCACGAAAACTTCAAAGCCAAGCAAGGCTTCCCCTTCGAGCTGATCAGCGACAAGGACGAGGCCCTGTGCCAGCTGTTCGACGTGATCAAACTGAAGAAGCTGTACGGCAAGGAATACATGGGCGTAGATCGCAGCACCTTCCTGATCGACAAGGACGGTGTGCTGCGCCAGGAATGGCGTGGGGTGAAGGTGCCCGGGCATGTGGATGCCGTGTTGGCCGCTGCCCAAGCCTTGAACAAGGCTTGAAATTGAATGGGGCTGCATTGCAGCCCCATTCACATTCAAAGCATCGGTGACACACTCGGCTCATGTCGCGGCCAGGCATCCAGCACAGCCTTGATCAACGTCGCCAGCGGAATCGCGAAGAAGATCCCCCAGAACCCCCACAACCCGCCAAACAGCAATACCGCGCAAATGATCGCCACCGGGTGCAGGCTCACCGCCTCGGAGAACAGCAGCGGCACCAGCACGTTGCCATCCAGCGCCTGGATGATCGCGTACACCGTCATCAGGTAGATGAACTGGTCGCCCCAACCCCACTGGAACAGCGCGATCAGCGTTACCGGTACGGTCACCACCACCGCCCCCACGTAAGGCACCACCACCGACAGCCCCACCAGCAACGCCAACAGCGCGGCGTAGTTGAGCCCCAGGCTGATGAAGGCGATATAGGTGGCGATGCCGCAGATCAGGATCTCGATACCCTTGCCGCGAATGTAGTTGGCAATCTGCCGGTTCATCTCGCTGCCCACCCGGTTAAGCAGCGCGCGCTGGCTGGGCAGATAGCCGCTGACCCAGCGGCCGATCAGTTCGCGATCCTTGAGGAAGAAGAACACCAGGATCGGCACCAGCACCAGGTAGATCATGGCATTGACCAGCAGCGGCAGGCTGGACAGCGAAAAGGTCAGCGCCCATTGGCCAAACTTGCCGATTTCACCGCGTACCGATTCGATGGCATGCAGCACCTGCTCGTCCGACACCAGATGCGGGTAGCGCTCGGGCAACAGCAGCAACAGCGACTGCCACTTGCCGAGCATGCCCGGCAACTCGTTGAACAGGGTGATCAACTGGTGCCACAGCAGCGGCACCAGCACCAGCATGAATACCGCCAGCGCGCCCATGAACAGGGCGAACACCAGCATCACCGCCAGCCGCGTAGGGACTCGCACACGCTCCAGGGCGTTGACAAGCCCTTGCATCAGGAACGCCAGCACCATGCCGGCCAGCACCGGCGCGAGCATACCGCCCAGGGTCAGTACCGCAGTAAAAGCCAGGAACAACAGGACCGCCAGCACCACCGCTTCTTCATCGGAGAAGTAGCGCTGCATCCAGTCGCGAAGCACTTTGAACATTGACGATCCTTGGAAAAGACTCAGGCCTTGCGCAGCCAGTAAGTGTAGGTGCCGGCCTCGGCCGTTTCCTGCAGCAGGGTATGACCGGCCAACTGGGCGAAAGTGCGGAAGTCGCGCTGCGAGCCTGCGTCAGTGGCGATCACCTTGAGTACCGCACCGCTAGCCAGGCGGTTGAGCTCCATCTTTGCCTTCAACAGTGGCAAAGGGCAATTCAGCCCGCTGGCGTCCAGTTCGGCGTCACAGGTCAGGGTGTCACTCATCGCGGGGTCTCCAAAGGCGTTGCCAGACTGCTTGCTGACAGGGCCGGCTAGAATAGCGCCACTGGTCGCCAACGTGTGAGCCCGCTACAGTAGGTATCTTTGACCGACGCGAGCTTCATGCATGAATCTACTGCGCCCTACCCTGCTGACGCTGGCCTGCCTGATGGCCCTTCCCGGCCATGCTGACGACCTGCCATCACTGGGGGATGCCAGTTCCGCGATCGTTTCGCCGCAACAAGAGCACCAACTGGGCCGCGCCTGGCTGAGCCTGCTGCGCGGCCAGGTCAACCAGCTCAACGACCCACAGCTCAAGGACTACGTCGAAACCAGCGTGTACAAGCTGGCCGAGACCAGCCAGCTGCAGGACCGGCGCCTGGAGTTCATCCTCATCGACAGCCGCGAGCTCAACGCCTTCGCCGCGCCGGGTGGAATCGTCGGGGTCAACGGTGGACTGTTCCTCAACGCTCAGACCGAAGGGGAATACGCCTCGGTTCTGGCCCACGAACTGGCGCACTTGTCGCAACGCCACTTCGCCCGCGGCGTCGAAGCCCAGCAACGCATGCAATTGCCGATGATGGCTGCACTGCTGGCCGGCATCGTGCTGGCCGCCGGTGGCGCTGGCGATGCGGGTATCGGCATGATCGCCGGCACCCAGGCAGCGGCCATCCAGGAACAACGGCGCTTTTCGCGGCAGAACGAACAGGAAGCCGACCGCATCGGCATCCAGAACCTGGAAAAGGCCGGCTACGACCCGCGCAACATGCCGACCATGTTCGAGCGCCTGGCACGCCAGTATCGCTATGACGCCAAGCCGCCGGAGTTCTTGCTGACTCACCCGGTGACTGAATCGCGTATCGCCGACACCCGCAACCGCGCCGACCAGGCGCCCAAGGGCGGCATAGAAGACAGCATGCGCTACCAGCTGATTCGTGCTCGGGTGGCGCTGACCTACGAAGGCACCCCAGGGCTTGCCGCCAAGCGCTTTCGCGCCCAGTTGGACGAAGACCCGAAACTGGACGCCGCGCGCTACGGCCTGGCCCTGGCACAGATCAAGGGCGGCCAGCTGAACGAGGCGCGCGAGTTGCTCAAGCCGCTGCTGGCCAAGGCGCCGAACGACATCACCTACAACCTGGCACAGATCGACCTGGACATTACCAACAATCGCCTGGCCGATGCACAACAGCGGGCCGAGCGAATGCAGGGGCTGTACCCGGGCAACTACCCGCTGAAGCAAGTGCGTGCCGACCTGCTGGTAAAGCAAAACAAGCCTGCCGAGGCGGAGAAGGTGTTGAACGAGCTGGTCAAGAGCCGACCGGACGACCCGGATGTGTGGTACGACATGGCCGAAGTACGCGGTTTGTCGGGCAATACCATTGGTTTGCACCGGGCGCGGGCCGAGTACTTCACCTTGGTTGGGGACTTTGACCAGGCGATTCAGCAGCTGGACTACGCCAAGCGCCGGGCGGGCGGCAACTTCCCACTGGCCTCGCAGATCGATCAGCGCCAGCGCGAGATCATGGAGCAGCAGCGCATGGTTCGGGAAATGATGGGGCGCTGAGAATCCGGGGGCGCTTTGCGCCCCAGCATTTTCAGGCGTTACCAGACAGCTTCAGGCGTGCCGCCTGGGTAAAGTCCAGCATACGGTTCAGCGGCTTGATCGCCTTGGGCACCAGCGCAGGGTCGACGAAAATCTCATCGCCGCCCTTGCGCAGGCAGTCCAGCACCCGCTCCAGGGTGTTCATCGCCATCCACGGGCAGTGCGCGCAGCTGCGGCATGCCGCGCCGTTGCCGGCGGTAGGCGCTTCGACGAACTCTTTATCCGGGCACAGCTGCTGCATCTTGTAGAAGATGCCGCGGTCGGTGGCGACGATGAAGGTCTTGTTCGGCAGCGTCTGAGCAGCCTTGATCAGTTGGCTGGTGGACCCGACCGCGTCGGCCAGCTCGATCACCGCTTCCGGCGACTCGGGGTGCACCAGGATCGCAGCATCCGGGTACAGCGCCTTCATGTCGGCCAACTGACGCGACTTGAACTCCTCGTGAACGATGCAGGCACCGTCCCACAGCAGCATGTCGGCACCGGTCTGCTTCTGGATGTAACGGCCCAGATGCTGGTCCGGCCCCCAGATGATGGTTTCGCCGTTGTCCATCAGGCTTTCGACGATTTCCAGCGCACAGCTCGACGTCACCACCCAGTCGGCACGTGCTTTCACCGCAGCGGACGTGTTGGCGTAGACCACCACGGTGCGCTCAGGGTGCTGGTCGCAGAAAGCCGAGAATTCTTCTACCGGGCAGCCCAGGTCGAGCGAGCAGGTGGCCTCCAGGGTCGGCATCAGCACGCGCTTTTCGGGGGTGAGAATTTTCGCCGTCTCGCCCATGAAACGCACACCGGCCACGATCACGGTTTCGGCCGGGTGGTTCTTGCCAAAACGGGCCATTTCCAGCGAGTCGGACACGCAGCCGCCGGTTTCTTCGGCCAGCGCCTGGATAACCGGGTCGCAGTAATAATGGGCAACCAGCACGGCATTCTGGGCTTTGAGCTCGGCAGCGATGGCCGCACGGTATTCGGCCTCCTGCTCGGCTGTCAGCGGATTGGGCTGCTTGGCGTCGAGGTGGGCCTGAACCAACAGGCGTTCGGAAATCTGGGTCATGATCGCTGGACCTGCAGGCGCGCGTGCGCGTCAAATCGAGTGTATCACCCGGCCCTGGCAGATCGGCTAAGGGTGCCGGACGGCACACTGGCCGCCACGGCCCTCTGCGGGCGCGGATTATTATCGGAGGCCGAAGGCTACAGACAATCCAGCGATTTCTAAAGTGGTTTTTGTTTTGCCTGCACAGGCCTCTTCGCGGGCTCGCCCGCGAAGAGGCCTGTGCAGGTTCAATCGATCACTCCTGCGGCGACAACGCCGCCAGGTGTGCGGCCATGAGCATGGCGAATTCTTCCACAGTCATCTTCTTGCCGTTGAAATCGACCATGCCATCGGCATAGTGCAGGCTGCTCACCACATCGTTGCCTTCGACAGTCGCCATGCCGCTCTGCAGCGCCATCATGCCGACCATCTCCCCCGCCTGGCCCGACTGCATGGCAATCGCCTGGGCGTCGGTCTGGCCGTCCAGCAGTGCCTGCAGGGTCGCCAGGTCACCGATCATCGGCTTGGACAGCGACAGCTTGCTCTTAACCTCGGTGATCATCTGCTTGCTCAACTGGTCCGGCGGCAGGTCGAAGCTGGCCGGGGCGGTGAAGCCCATCGACAGATTGAAGCGGCTCTCGCCATTGGCCGTTTTGAACGACAGGTTTTCTACCGCGACCTTGGGCTTGGCAGCCAGGAGTTTCTGCAAGTCGCCCTGGAACCTGGCTTTTTCGGCGTCGTCCATCTGGATTTGCGGTACTGGCTGGCCGGCTGCGGAGGCGGCCTCGAATTCCGGCAAGTGTGCCTGGTACCACTTCGACAATGCCTGCAGCGCCGGGACGTTGACCGAGGAAGCGCTCACCGCCATCTGCGCCTTGCCTACCGCACGGCCATCCCAGGTGATGTCGCCGACCTTGTACTCCACGCGGCCACCCACGGTGTCCGGGCCATCGAGGCTTTGCACGGCGTTCTGCTCCAGACCCTTGATCAACAGCCCCTGCTGTTTCGGCCCCAGGGTCACCTTGGTTTCGGCCAGCGCCAGGTCGACGTTACCCACGTAGATGGCGTCGTGCTCGGTGGCGGCAAGGTTGCCACCAACCGTCAGGCCGTTGAGTTCGAATGTGGCAGGCGGCTGATCATCGCGCACAAGTTTCATCACGAAACGGTCGGCCTGCCCGTGGAATTTCGAAGCCTTGCCTTCCTTGTCGCCACTGGCTTCAAACTGCATACCCGAGAAATCGAGGCTATTGCCATCTGCTTCGTCGAGCTTGATCGGTGCCAGTCGGACCTGGCTGACCACATTGCCGTCGTATCCCAGGCTCGTCTGTGCACTGACCGGGGCCTGCTCGCCTGCGGCGGCAAACCACGGCGCGGTGGCATCGTCCTTTTGCAAGGTGCTGTTGCTAACTGCCAGTACAGGCATCAGCTTGAGCGCCTTCACCCGCGACCAGGGGAACGGGCCGTGCTCGATCTGATCGGTCACACCTACGTCGAAATTGATCACCTCGCCCTCACCCACGTTGATGTCGCGGGCCTTGAGCCGGTATTGGGCGGTACTGCTGAAGAAATGCTGCTCCAGCGACACCCGCTCGATGCTCATGCTGCCGCCGGTGCTGACCAGGGCCTTCTTGAGGTCGGCGTTGCTGCGGGCAAGGGCGTTGTCCAGCTCGGCAGGCAGCTGCTTGCCGGTGTACCAGGCGCCAGCAGTGGTTGCGACGGCAATGGCGATCGCCAGGCCGGAAAGGATGCCAACTGATTTCTTCATGAATAGAACCGATTGCTGTCCGTAAGGGCTTCGATGGCGACCAGAGGCCACGCAGAAAGCGAAGAGTACCACTGCGGTAGAAGTCGAGGGCCGGCCCGGATCGAGAAAAACCATTTCCGGAAGCATCTGAGCACTCTGCCAGAAGGGCAACATTCGTTAATTTTTACGAACATTCAAATTGATCAAAACCGCAAAAAACCGCGCAAAAACCGAACAAACACCCTTAAAAATCGATAAATATTTCAATTCAGTAACATCTTGTCATGTTTAACTTGACACCCACCTACCCATCGTTTTTTATTTTCACCACTTTGCGCGTCCCCCCGCGCCTTCCGCCGCTCCAACATAAAAGGTGAACAATATGGAGCCCACCCGCTCGCCCCTGCCGCATGCGCAATACACCGTGCCCGCCGTTTACGCCCAGCACCAGGAGCCATGCCAGCATGCAGCCTGACCACCGCGCTACCGGCAACGGCCAACTCCGCAAAACCCTGCGCCTCTGGCACGTGATCATCATCGGCCTGGCCTACCTGACCCCGATGACCGTGTTCGACACCTTCGGCATCGTCAGCGGGATTACTGCCGGCCACGTACCCAGCGCCTACATTCTGGCACTGGCCGGGATCCTGTTCACCGCCGTGAGCTACGGCACCCTGGTCAAGCGCTTCCCGCAGTCGGGCTCGGCCTACACCTACACCCAAAAGGCGATCAACCCGCACGTGGGCTTCCTGGTCGGCTGGTCGTCGTTGCTGGACTACCTGCTGTTGCCGATGGTCAACGCGCTGCTGGCCAAACTGTACCTTTCAGCGATGTTCCCGGAAGTGCCGGAGTGGATGTGGGTAGCAGGCTTCGTCACCCTGATCAGCCTGATCAACATGCGCAGCGTCAACCTGGTGGCGCACTTCAACCTGCTGTTCGTGGGCGTGCAGGTGGCGATCATTGCCGTATTCATCTACCTGTGCGTACGCGGCCTGGACCACGGTGAAGGGCTGGGTACCGCCTGGAGCCTGATGCCGTTCGCCGACAGCCAGACCCAATTCAGCGCCTTGGCCGCCGGTGCGACCATCCTGTGCTTCTCGTTCCTGGGCTTTGACGCGGTCACCTGCCTTTCCGAAGAAACCCGCGACCCGGCCAAGACCATCCCCCGTGCGATCTTCCTCACCGCACTGATCGGCGGCGTGGTGTTCATCACCGTTTCTTACTTCATCCAGGCCTACTTCCCGACCATGGCTCGCTTCCACGACCAGGAAGCGGCCCTGCCGGAAATCGCCCTGTACGTCGGCGGCAAGCTGTTCCAGTCGATTTTCATCGCCTGCACCGTGATCAACACCATCGCCTCGGGCCTGGCCTCGCAAACCAGCGTGTCGCGCCTGCTGTACGTGATGGGCCGCGACAACGTCATCCCGGCCAGCGTCTTCGCCCGCCTGCATTCACGCTACAAGACGCCAGTGCTGAACATTGCCGTGGTGGGGATCATTTCCCTGTCGGCGATCTTCTTCGACCTGGTGACCGCCACCTCGATCATCAACTTCGGCGCCCTGGTCGCGTTCAGCTTCGTCAACCTGTCGGTGATCAACCACTGCTACCTGCGCGAAGGCAACCGCAAGGGGCTGGCCAACCAGCTGAAGTACCTGGTGCTGCCCACCATCGGCTTCTGCATCATCGTCTCGCTGTGGCTGGACCTGAATGCGCACTCACTGATGTTTGGCGGCATCTGGGCCGCGCTTGGCCTGATCTACCTTGGCTGGCTGACCAAAGCCTTCCGCGCGGCACCGCCCAACTACATCGCCGAATGAACCATGCTGCTGACAACGCCCGCGCCTGATCGCGGGCGTTGTACTTGATCGAAAAGGAAAGCCCTCATGCCGCTGCGTCGCCTCTCCATCCAATGGAAGATCACCTTGCTTGCCGGCCTGTGTCTGCTGGCCATCGTCGCCTTGCTGGTGGCCACCTCGCTGACCCAGGCGCAACGCAGCGCGGCCTTGGTCAACCAGGCCAACACCGCCATGCTCGACAGCAGCGCCCGCCTGCGCCTGCAGGCCCATGCGCAAACCCAGGCCCTGCGAATACAGCGCTACTTCATGGACGCCTACCAATACGGCAATGGCTTTGCCCGCCTGGTACAGGTACTGAAGGCCCGTGGCGGCAGCGACCTGCGCGCCGAACTGACCCGCCAGGCGCGTGCCAGCCTGGCCGGCAACCCGGATGTGATCGGCCTGTACCTGGTATTCCAGCCCGATGCCCTGGACCAGCAAGACAGCCAGTACCTTGGCCAGGACGCCATGGGCAGCAATGAGCGCGGACGCTTTTCGCTTTACTGGTCGCAACCAACCCCCGGCACCCTGGAACTGGAAGCCATGCCGGAAACGATGCTTGGCGATACCAGTATCGGCAGCAACGGCGCAGCGAAAAACCGCTGGCTGACCTGCCCGCAGGACACCGGCAGAACCTGCATGCTCGAGCCGTACCTCGACGAGGTCAACGGCCGCCAAGTACTGATGACCAGCATCGCCTTGCCGCTGCTGGAGCACGGCAAGGTGGTCGGCGTGGTCGGCCTGGACATCGGCCTGGCCAACCTGCAGCAACTGAGCGTGGACGGCCGCCGCGAGCTGTTCGATGGCCAGGGCCAAGTGAGTATCGCCAGCGCCGCCGGCCTGCTGGCCGGTAACAGCCGCGACGACACGACGCTCGGCAAACCCATGGACAACGCAGTAGCCGATGGCCTGCTGCGCGTGGCCCACCCTTTCACACCAATCCCTGACGCAGCCCCATGGCAAGTGTTGCTGGAGCTGCCGGAAAGCGTGCTGCAGGCCCCTGCCGCCGCACTCAACCAGCGCCTGGACGCGCACAACCAACGCGCCAACCTCACCAGCCTGCTGATCGGCCTGGGCGCAGCCGTGGTCGGCTTGCTGCTGGTGTGGCTGACCGCACGCGGCGTTACTCGGCCAATCCTGGCCGTGGCCGCACGCCTGGAAGACATCGCCAGCGGCGAAGGCGACCTGACCCGTCGCCTGGACTACGCCCGCCAGGACGAACTGGGCCAGCTCACCGGCTGGTTCAACCGCTTCCTCGACAAGCTGCAGCCAGTCATCGCCCAAGTCAAAGGCTCACTGCAGGAGGCCCGCGGCACCGCCGACCAGTCGGCCGCCATCGCCAGCCAGACCAGCAACGGCATGCAGCAACAGCATCGCGAAATCGAACAGGTGGCCACGGCGGCCAACGAAATGAGCGCCACTGCCCTGGATGTCGCCCATAACGCCTCGCAGGCGGCCCAGGCCGCACGCGCCGCCGACCAGGCCAGCCAGGAAGGCCTGCAACTGATCGACAGCACGCGTCAAGGCATCGATCGACTGGCCGCCGGCATGAACACAGCCATGGACGAAGCGCGTGCGCTGGAAGGCCGCAGCGGGCAGATCGGCTCGGTGCTGGAGGTGATCCGTACCATTGCCGAGCAGACCAACCTGCTGGCACTGAATGCCGCCATCGAAGCGGCTCGTGCCGGCGAAGCCGGGCGTGGCTTCGCCGTGGTCGCCGACGAGGTGCGCGGCCTGGCTCAACGCACGCAGGTGTCGGTGGAGGAAATTCGCCAGGTCATCGAAGGCCTGCAGCAAGGCACGCAGGATGTCGTCGGTGCCATGCATGAAGGCCAGCGCCAGGCCCAGGACAGCGCCGCGCGCATGGAGCAGGCGCTGCCGGCACTGCAGCGAATTGGCGAGGCGGTGGCGGTCATCAGCGACATGAACTTGCAAATTGCCTCGGCGGCTGAGGAGCAGAGCGCGGTGGCCGAGGAAGTGAACCGCAACGTGGCCGGCATCCGTGATGTGACAGAATCACTGGCTGGCCAGGCTGACGAATCGGCGCGCATCAGCCAGGCGCTGAACCGGCTTGCCAATCAGCAGCAGGCGCTGATGGAGCAATTTCGCGTCTAGCCTGTAGGGTTTCTTGGCGGGTTTGCCCGCCAGCAAGCCCTTACAGGCGCCACAGCACTATCGTTTTTACTGAGCACAACTCATGCAAACCGCAACCAGATCCACCTTTTTTGACATCACCAGCGAACAGGGCCTGTTACGCACCTCGATTGCCGTTACCCTGTTCATCGCCACCATCGGCATCGCTTTCGGCCTGGCCTCCGGCTCGTTCTCCATCGTGTTCGACGGCGTGTACTCGCTGGTCGACGCCAGCATGAGTGGCCTGTCGCTGGTGGTGGTCAAGCTGATCACCTCGCACACCACCAGCGTGCAAATGTCGCGCAAGCTGCGCGAGCGCTTCACCATGGGCTTCTGGCACCTGGAACCGATGGTGCTGGCACTCAACGGCATCCTGCTCAGCGGCGTAGCCATCTACGCACTGATCAACGCCGTCAGCAGCCTGCTGCAAGGCGGCCGTCACCTGGAGTTCGGCATTGCCATGGTCTACGCGGTGTTGACGGTGATCACCTGCGTGACCATCGCCGTCGTCGAGGCGCGCGCCAACCGCAAGCTGCAATCGGACTTCGTGCGCATGGACGTCAAGGGCTGGGTGATGTCGGCCAGCATCACCGCCGCCCTGCTGATCGCCTTCTGCTTTGGCTACGCGGTGCAGGGCACCTCGCTGGAATGGGTGTCGCCGTACATCGACCCGGCGGTGCTGGCGCTGGTGTGCCTGGTGATCGTACCGCTGCCCTTGTCGGTGGTGCGCCAGGCGCTATCGGAAATTTTTCTGGTCACCCCCGGCGACCTCAAGCTGCATGTAGATGAAGTGGCCAAGGCCTTCGTCGCCCGCCACGGGCTGCAGTCTTACCGCGCCTATGTCGCCAAGGTCGGGCGCTCGCGGGAAATCGAGCTGTATTTCATCGTGCCAAAAGGCATGGCTGCGAAGACCATCGAAGAATGGGATGCGTGGCGCAACGAGATTGGCGATGCGGTAGGTGGCGAAGGGCCTGACCGTTGGATTACGGTGGTGTTTACCGGGGACCCGGAATGGGCTGAGTAAGCCAGCTGAACAAGGCCTGTGAAAACGAAAAAGCCCGCGACCATTACTGGTAGCGGGCTTTGACGTATTGCGTGTGGTGGGTCGTGTAGGATTCGAACCTACGACCAATTGGTTAAAAGCCAACTGCTCTACCAACTGAGCTAACGACCCATTTGATGGCGCGTATAATACTGATTTCTAACGAGAAATCAACACCCCATCAAAAAACCTTTGAAAAATACCGCGTTGGGTCTTCGACACCGGCGGCCTTGAAGCCGTCGGCGCGCAGGCGGCAGCTGTCGCATTTGCCACAGGCACGGCCGTCATCATCGGCCTGGTAGCAGGAAACGGTCAGGCTGTAATCCACACCGCGGGCCATACCGGCCTGCACGATCTGCGCCTTGCTCATGTTCTGCAGTGGCGCCTGGATGCGGAAACCCTGCCCCTCTACACCGGCTTTGGTCGCCAGGTTTGCCATGCGCTCGAAGGCTTCGACGAACTCGGGGCGGCAATCCGGGTAGCCGGAGTAATCCACGGCATTGACGCCAATGAAAATATCACGCGCCTCCAACACTTCGGCCCAGCCCAGGGCAAGCGAAAGGAACACGGTGTTGCGCGCTGGCACATAAGTGACCGGGATGCCCTCACTTGGGGCTTCCGGCACATCGATGTTGCTGTCGGTCAACGCCGAACCGCCAATGCCGTCAAGGTTCAGCCCGATCACCTTGTGCTCCACCACTCCCAGGTCACGGGCCACGCGGGCAGCGGCATTCAACTCGGCACGATGGCGCTGGCCGTAATCGAAGCTCATGGTGTAGCAGCTGTAGCCTTCGGCCTTGGCCATGGCAACTACGGTGGCCGAGTCCAGGCCCCCGGACAACAGGATTACTGCGCGTTTATCGGTCATGTGTAGGTGCTCCTCAATCAACGTCCGGGTTCGTCGTTCCACAGCAGCTTGTGCAGCTGCAGCTGGAAGCGTACGGGCAGGTTGTCGGCAACGATCCAGTCCGCCAGGTCGCTGGCTTTCACCTGGTGGTGGCTCGGCGAGAACAACACCTCACCCGCACGCTCGGAAAGGTTGTACTGGATCAGCTTGGAAACCGCCCAGTCGTAGTCCTCGCGGGAACAGATGACGAACTTGACCTGGTCGTTACGGGTCAGCTGCTCGATGTTCTCGTAGCGGTTACGGTGCGATTCTTCGGAACCTGGGGTTTTCAGGTCGACCACACGGCTGACGCGGGTGTCGGTACCGGTAATGTCCAACGCACCGCTGGTTTCCAGCGACACTTCGTACCCGGCATCACACAGCCGCTGCAGTAACGGCAGGGCGTTGGGCTGGGCCAATGGCTCACCACCGGTGACACAGACGTAGCGCGGTTTGAAACCGGCCACCTGCTCAAGGATCGAATCGAGGGTGCGAAGGGTACCGCCACTGAAGGCATAGGCACTGTCGCAGTACTGGCAGCGCAGGGGGCAACCGGTGAGGCGCACGAATACGGTGGGCAACCCAGCCGTTCGCGTTTCACCCTGCAAAGAGTAAAAGACTTCGGTGATGCGTAATGTGTCTTGCATGCTCGCCACGGGCGTGACAGCTAAACAGGCTGCCCGCCTCCTCAGGCACTGTTGCGGACTCGACATAGCGTTATCCGCAGCAGCGTGTTTACGAAAAAAGGGCAGTGATTCTAACGAAAAAACCCGCGACTGGCGCGGGTTTCTTTCGAGCGGTGCAACTACGACACTCAGAGCTTCTGCAGGTCACGCTGAGCCAGTTGCGCGGCCGAGGTGCCGGGGTACTGGGTAATAACCTGCTGCAGGATACCCTTGACCTTGTCGGTATGCCCCATACGGCGCTCGACATCGGCCAGTTTGTACAGTGAATCGGGCACCTTGCTGTGCTTCGGATACTTCTGACTTACTTGAGCGAAGGCCTGGCTTGCGCCTGGCAGGTCACCCTTGGCCAGGTTCACTTCACCCAACCAGTACTGCGCGTTGCCGGCGTACTGGCTGTTTGGGTACTTGCGCAGGAACGCGTTGAACGCCTGGCTGGCCTTGTCGAAGTCTTTCTGTTTGATCAGGTCGAAAGCAGCATCGTAGTAAAGCTTTTCTTTCGCCGGATCACCGGGCTCGCTACTGGCGGCCGGTTGTTGCGCAGCAGCACCTGCTGCTGCATCCGGGGCGGCATTGGACGCACCACCACCGGTGGAATTGTCAGGGGTTGCGGCAGGCGCAGCGCCACTGTTGATGCGACGGTCCAGGTCCTGGTAACGCTCCAGGTTTTCCTGCTTCATGCGCGACACATCGTTTTGCAGCTCTTCGATGATGCCTTGCTGGCGGGAAAGCTGATCCTGCATCTGTTGCAGCTGCATGAACAGCTGGCCCTGTGCAGAGGCAGGGGCCGAAGCCCCTGACCCGGCATAGGCGCCGCTCGTGCCATAACCCGCAGGCGGATAGCTGCCTGCGTTGTCATCTACTACAGGGACCTCAGCCCAGGCCGCGAGCGGCAGGCTGAGTGCGAGGACGGTTACTACACGGCGGCACATACGCATAAGAACTTACTTACGCAGTTCTACGCGACGGTTCTGAGCCCAGGACTGCTCGTCGTTGCCGGTGGCAACTGGACGCTCTTCGCCGTAGGAAACCAGTTCCAGCTGAGCAGGGGAAACGCCCTGCAGAACCAGGTAGCGCTGAACGGCTTTCGCACGACGCTCACCCAGAGCCATGTTGTACTCGCGGGTGCCGCGCTCGTCGGTGTTGCCTTCCAGAACAACGCGGTTGCCGTTGGACTTCAGGTCCTTGGCATGAACGTCCAGAGCGCGCATGGCTTCTGGCTTCAGGTCCGAGCTGTCGTATTCGAAGTAGAAGGTGGTGATTGCGCGCAGGGCGGCTTCTTCGCTCAGGGAACCGTCAACAGCGCCAGTGTTGGCACCGTAGCCAGCGTTAGGATCTACAGCAGCGCCTTCGCCTGCGTTATCACCGCCCTTCGAGGAGCAACCTACAGCTACAGCCATGGCCAGAGCCAGCGCAGCAAATTTACCAAACTTCAGCATTTCCATCGTGAAACTCCTAATGAAACCCCAGTGTGTTAAGCAAAACGTATTACGCCGCAATCAGTTCAGGTAAGGGGACCAGGACGGTTCTCTGACTTCGCCTTGAGCGGTAGGAAGTGGGAGCCTCACGCGGCCATTAAGCGACACGAGCATCAAGACTCCCCGGCCCTGCTGGCGGGTGGCGTAGATTAGCATGGTGCCGTTTGGCGCGACAGTGGGAGACTCATCAAGACTTGTTTCAGACAGAATCTTTACACTTCCGCGCTGCAAGTCCTGTGCCGCCACTTTGAAGTTGGTAAAGCCCTGTTGGCGATGGATCATCACCAGGGTCTTTTCGTCTGCCGAAAGTTTCGGGTTGGCGTTGTAGTTACCCACGAACGTTACACGCTCGGCACCGCCACCACTGACCGACTGTTTATAGATCTGCGGTTTGCCGCCACGGTCGGAAGTGAAGTAAAGGGTGTTGCCATCCTTACCCCAGAACGGCTCGGTATTGATACCTGGGCCGGCAGTCACACGGCTGATCTGGCGCGAAGCCACATTCATCACGTAGATGTCCGGGTTGCCGTCCTTGGACAGCACGAACGCCAGGCGCGAACCGTCCGGCGACCAGGCTGGCGCGCCGTTCAGGCCTTCGAAGTTGGTCACCTGCTCGCGGCGACCGGTATCGATGTTCTGAATGAAGATACGCGGGCGCTTCTGCTCGAACGAAACGTAGGCGATACGCTTGCCATCCGGCGCAAAGCGCGGCGACAGGATCGGTTCGCGCGACTGCAGCAGGGTTACCGCACGCGCACCGTCGTAGTCCGAACGCTGCAGGGTGTAACGGGTGTTGTTGGTGGAGAAGCGTTCGGCCGTCACGTACAGCATGCGGGTAGAGAACGCCCCCTTGATGCCGGTGAGCTTCTCGAACGACTGGTCGGCAATGTAGTGCGCCATGTCGCGCAGCTGGTCGGTGCTGCCCGCCACGCTACCGGTCAGCACCTGCTGCTCGGTGGCGACGTTGAACAGCGCGTACTGCACCTGCAGGCGACCGCCCGACGGCACGATGCTGCCGACCATCACGTACTGGGCACCCAGCGCTTTCCAGTCACGGAAGATCACTTCGCTGGCCTGCGACGGCTGGCTGATCATGTTCTGCCGTGGAATCGGCGAGTAGTAACCAGAGTTGCGCAGGTCGTTGCCGATGATGTCGGCGATGTCTTCGGGCAGCACGCTGCCGCCCTGCAGGCCGAACGGCACTACCGCGATGGGTGTAGCCCGGTCACTGCCACTGGTGACCAGGATGTTCTTTTCCTCTGCCACCGCCATGCCTGCCACGCAGCACAGCATGACCAGCAGTCCTCTCAGACGTTTAATCACAACGCTAGATCCTCAGGTGTAAATGTCATCTTGAACGAACGATATTGGTTGAAATCGCTCGGCTTCATACCCTGCATCTCGGTCAAACGACCAATGTTCTTCACCGCAGCCACCGCCGAACTGTCATACGGGCCGTCACCACTGGAACGGGCCACGCTGACACTGGTGATGGTACCGTCCGGCAACATGTTGATCTGCAGGACCACCGTCATGCCCTTGCGCGCGGAAGGCGGACGCGCCCAGCCCTCGGCCGCGCGCATGCGGATCAGGTCGTCGAAGTCGCCGGCCACCTGGTCACCCTGCTCGTCGGCCAGCGCCTGCTGCCGCTCGGTGGTGTCGGACAACAGCTCGGCCAGGGCCTGGGCTTTCTTGTCTTCTGCCGCCTTGCGGGCCGCTTCCTGTGCCTTCTTCTTCTGGGCGTCTGCAGCGGCCTTTTTCTTGGCCTCTTCAGCTGCCTTCTTCTTAGCGTCCTCGGCCGCCGCCTTCTTCTTGGCGTCCTCGGCTGCTTTCTTCTTGGCCTCCTCGGCTGCCTTTTTCTTGGCGTCCTCGGCGGCTTGTTTCTTCGCCTCTTCAGCGGCCTCTTTCTTGGCCTCTTCTTCGGCTTTTTTCTTGGCTTCGTCCTCGGCCTTCTTCTTGGCGATGTCGGCCTGCTGCTTCTCGGCAGCCTTCTTCGCCTCGTCGGCCTTCTTGGCTTCGGCAGCTTTCTTGGCTTCGGCAGCCTTGGCGGCTTCTGCGGCCTTGGCAGCGTCTTCGGCTTTTTTCGCCTCGGCGGCTTCGCGGGCCTCCTCGGCCTTTTGAGCAGCGTCGGCTTTCTTTTGTTCCGCAGCCTTCACTGCTTCCTGCTCGACCTTCTTCTGCTCCAACTGCTCGACTTCGGTCTGGCGCGAAGCGGTTTTCTTCGCTTCCCCGGCAATCTTCTGATTGGTCTGGGTGGTCGCCTGGCTCTTGGACTTGAGCTGGTACAGGGTAGCCTGAACGATCGGCTTGGAAGGCGGCAGCTCAGGCGTCATGGCAAAACTGACGAACAGCAGGGCGAACACCAGCACATGCAGGCCGATGGCCCAGACACTGGGCCAGAAGTAGCTTTCCGAGGCGGATGGCTCTCGCTGTTGCATCAGGGCGCCTCGGTAATCAGGCCAACGTTACCGACACCGGCCTTCTGCAACCCGCCCATGGCACCCATGACCGCGCCATAGTCGACAGCCTTGTCGCCACGAATGAACACCTGGGTTTGCTTGCCCTGGTCACGGCCGGCAGCAATGATCTTGGTCACTGCATTGGTCATGTCAGGCAAGGTCATGGCCTTGTCCATCTGCTTGTCGGTATCGACTTCGCTGCCAAGGTTCCAGTAGTAGGTTTTATCGGCCTTGATGGAGATGGTGAGGATCTGGACGTTGTTGTCCTGCGGCAAGGCTTCGCTGGAAACCTTGGGCAGGTCGACCTTCACGCCCTGGTTGAGCATGGGCGCCGTCACCATGAAGATGACCAGCAGCACCAGCATCACGTCGATGTAGGGCACCACGTTCATCTCGGCGACGGGCTTGCGTTTGTGGCGAACTCGGGCCATGGGCTTCTACCTGATTACTCTTCGCTGGTGTGCACTTTGCGGTGCAGGATCGCCTGGAACTCGTCGGCGAAGGTGTAGTAACGACCGATCAGCACTTCACTGCGCGCGGCGAAACGGTTGTAGGCGATGACCGCCGGGATCGCTGCGAACAGGCCGATGGCGGTGGCGATCAGCGCTTCGGCGATACCTGGGGCGACAGTGGCCAGGGTGGCTTGCTGGGCGCTGGCCAGGCCGCGGAAGGAGTTCATGATGCCCCACACGGTACCGAACAGGCCGATGTACGGGCTGGTGGAACCAACGGTGGCCAGGAACGGCAGGCTCTGTTCGAGTTTTTCTTCCTCGCGAGAAATGGCCACGCGCATGGCACGGCCAACGCCTTCCATCACCGCGTCCGGGTCAACGCCCGGTTGCTGGCGCAGGCGCGAGAACTCCTTGAAGCCGGCACGGAACACCTGCTCCACGCCAGAGTCCGGGTCTGGGTTGCTGCCTGCCTGGCGGTACAGCTTGGACAGGTCGATGCCCGACCAGAAGCGCTCCTCGAAGGCATCCAGCGCACGACGACCGGCGCGCAGCATGGTGCTGCGCTGGAAGATCATGATCCATGAGGTGACCGAGGCGGCCACCAGGGTCAGCATTACCAGCTGTACCACCACGCTGGCATTGCTGACCAGACTCCACATGGAGGTATGGTCGACGACGTTAGCTTCCACGCTTATTCTCCTGCATTCGATTGATTACCCGAGCCGTCCGCCATAAAGGCTTCGCGCAGCTGGGGGGGTATGGCTCGGGGTTTGAAAGTGTCGGCGCGCACGGCGGCCACCAGGAACTGCCCTTCGCAAAGCAGCGTGTCATCCTTTTCCCGCCAGACCTGCTGCACGAAGCGCAAGCTGGCGCGATTGAGTTCAAGTACTTGCGCGGTCACCCGCAGTTCGTCATCAAGCCGCGCCGGCGCGTGATACCGCGCTTCGCTGGAATGAACCACGAACAGCAGGTTGTCTTCGGCCAGTTGCGACTGGGAAAAGCCCAGGTGCCGCAGGCGTTCGGTGCGCGCGCGCTCCATGAATTTCAGGTAGTTGACGTAATACACCACGCCGCCCGCATCGGTATCTTCGTAATAGACGCGACAACGGTGTGCGAACGGTTCGAGCTGATTTTGCGCGCGCATACTCTAGTGCTTACTCCTCAGCTTGCCAATCCGCTGTGGCAACTGTTTTTTCTTCATTGATGTCTTATTGCCAGCGCACTTTGGGCATGCCAGCGGTAGGACCACGAAAAGTCGCTTTCGATCTGTCATTCATCGCCTGGCTCGGAAAAATCACCACCCTCCCCCAAGCGCCCGGGAATATTCAGGCCAAAGTGCAGGTAGGCATGCCGGGTGACCACGCGGCCGCGCGGCGTACGCATGATGTAGCCCTGCTGGATCAGGTACGGCTCAAGCACATCCTCGATGGTATGACGCTCTTCGCTGATGGCCGCGGCCAGGTTGTCCACGCCCACCGGGCCGCCATCGAATTTTTCGATCATGGTCAACAGCAGGCGGCGGTCGGAATGATCGAAACCACGCTCGTCCACGTCCAGCAGGTTCAGCGCCATGTCGGCCACGGCCTTGGTGATCTGGCCCTTGCCGCGTACTTCGGCGTAGTCGCGTACCCGGCGCAGCAGGCGGTTGGCGATACGCGGCGTACCCCGAGCGCGGCGAGCGATCTCGTAGGCGCCGAGGTCTTCGATGGCCAGGCCAAGGATGTTGGCCGAACGGCTGACGATGGTGGCCAGGTCCTTGTCGCTGTAGAACTCCAGGCGCTGGACGATACCGAAGCGGTCACGCAACGGGTTGGTGAGCATGCCGGCACGGGTGGTAGCGCCCACCAGGGTGAACGGTGGCAGGTCCAGCTTGATCGAACGCGCCGCCGGGCCTTCGCCAATCATGATGTCGAGCTGGAAATCCTCCATGGCCGGGTACAACACCTCTTCGACGACCGGCGACAGCCGATGGATTTCGTCGATGAACAGCACATCGTGCGGCTCGAGGTTGGTCAGCATGGCTGCCAGGTCGCCAGGGCGTTCCAGAATAGGCCCCGAGGTGCTCTTCACCGACACGCCCATTTCATGGGCGATGATGTTGGCCAGGGTGGTCTTGCCCAGGCCTGGCGGGCCAAAGATCAGCGTGTGATCGAGCGACTCGCTGCGGCCACGCGCCGCCTGGATGAACAGCGCCATCTGCTCGCGCACCACCGGCTGGCCGATATAATCGTCCAGGCTCAGCGGGCGAATCGCACGGTCCTGGACCTCTTCGCGGTCGCGGCCACTGGCGGCGATCAGGCGGTCGGCTTCGATCACTTGGTTATCATCCCTTTCAGGCTGCGGCGGATCAGTTCTTCACTGCTCAAGCCGGCCTTGTCCTTGATCGCAGCGATTGCCTTGCTGGCTTCCTGCGGCTTGTAGCCGAGCGAGACCAGGGCACTGACCGCATCGGCCTCGGCGCTGGACTCGCTGGCGACCGGCAACGGCCCGTCGGACACCAGGGTGAACATGGCCGGTGACGTCTCCCAGGCTTTGAAGCGGTCCTTGAGCTCGACCAGCAAGCGTTCGGCGGTTTTTTTGCCAACACCGGGCACGCGCACCAGGGCCGAGGTGTCCTGGGCTTGCACGCAGCGCACCAGTTCGTCCACTTCCAGCCCGGACATCAGCGCCAGGGCCAGCTTCGGCCCCACGCCGTTCAGGCGGATCAGCTCGCGGAACAACTCGCGCTCGCGCTTTTCGGCAAAGCCATAGAGCAGGTGGGCGTCTTCGCGCACGACCAGGTGGGTATGCACGGTGACGGCTTCGCCCACCTTGGGCAGACGGTACAGCGTGGTCATGGGAACTTCCAGTTCGTATCCCACGCCGTTGACGTCGATAATCAGGTGCGGCGGCTGTTTTTCCGCCAGGGTGCCGCGCAAACGTCCAATCACGTTCCGATCCTTCCTCTCGGGGAGCCGGTCAAAGACCGCTCAACCCTATCAGCAAATGCAGCGGGTGAACGCATCACCCGAACAAAATATGTATCAGCGCATGAAGCGCCTACAGACGCAAGCGCCCGCCGCGTCGCCGTGCCGTGGCCAGGCCATGTGGTACCAAGCTGGAACGGGTGTGAGCGTGGCACAGGGCGATGGCCAGGGCATCGGAGGCATCGATCTGTGGCTTTTGCGTCAATTTCAGCAGGTGCATGACCATCATCATCACCTGCTCCTTGTTGGCCCCACCCGTGCCGGCCACGGCCTGCTTGACCTGGGTGGCGCTGTATTCGGCGATTTCCAGGCCGGCCTCGGCGGCGGCGACGATGGCCGCGCCACGGGCCTGGCCGAGCTTTAGCGCCGAATCGGCGTTGCGGGCCATGAACACCCGCTCGATACCCATGGTCACCGGGCCGTGCTGGGCGATGATTTCACTGACACCCCGAAAAACAATCTGCAGCCGCTCGTGCAGCTCGCCGCTGCCGGTGCGGATACAACCCGATGCCACGTACTCGCAACCACGGGCGGTCTGACGGACCACACCGTAACCGGTGATGCGCGAACCGGGGTCGATACCAAGAATCAGAGTCATAACACCTGCGGAGTTTTACCAATTTCACCGGTCTATTCGCGGGCAAGCCCGCCCCTACAAAGACCTCGCAGTCCCTGTAGGAGCGGGCTTGCCCGCGAATAAACCCTCAAGGCGAACGAAACAACCTTAGCCGAGGTTTTCCATGATCTCATCGGAAATCTGGGCGTTGGAGTAGACGTTCTGCACGTCGTCCAGGTCTTCGAGCATGTCGATCAGCTTGAGCACCTTTTCCGCACCGTCCTGGTCAAGTTCGGCGCTGGTGGTCGGCTGCATGACGATTTCCGCGTCAGCGGCCTTGAAGCCAGCCTCTTCCAGCGCGTTACGCACGGCATAGAAGCTATTGAACGAAGTGAACACCTCGAACGAGCCGTCATCGTTGGCCACCACGTCGTCGGCATCGGCCTCCATTGCCGCTTCCATCAACGCGTCTTCTTCAACGCCCGGGGCAAAGCTGATCTGCCCCTTGCGCTCGAACAGGTAGGCCACCGAACCGTCGGTGCCCAGGTTGCCACCGCACTTGGTAAAGGCATGGCGCACGGCGGCGGCAGTACGGTTGCGGTTGTCGGTCATGGCTTCGACCATGATCGCCACGCCACCGGGGCCGTAACCTTCGTAGCTGAGCTCTTCGACGTTGTCGCTTTCATTGGTGCCAGCGCCACGGGCCACGGCGCGGTCGATGATGTCGCGACTCATGTTGGCGCCCAGCGCCTTGTCCAGCGCCAGGCGCAAGCGCGGGTTGGATGCCGGGTCAGGGCCGCCTTGCTTGGCAGCTACCGTCAGCTCACGGATCCACTTGGTGAAGACCTTGCCTCTCTTGGCATCCTGGCGCTCTTTGCGGTGCTTGATGTTCGCCCACTTGGAATGACCAGCCATAACGACTCCGAATCCTTTGAATCACAAACAGCCCCGCCCCATGACGGGGCGGGACGAGAGAATACTTGCGCCGAAACGCAAAGGCGCATCCATATGGATGCGCCCGGGGACTGCTTACTCGACCTTGGTCTGTTCGCGCAGTCGGATGTGCAGCTCGCGCAGGGCCTTGGCGTCGACCAGGCCAGGGGCCTGGGTCATGACGCATGCAGCGCTCTGGGTTTTCGGGAACGCGATCACTTCACGGATCGACTGGGCGCCGGTCATCAGCATGACCAGGCGGTCCAGGCCGAAGGCCAGGCCGCCGTGGGGCGGTGCGCCGAATTTCAGGGCGTCGAGCAGGAAGCCGAACTTCTCTTCCTGTTCTTCTGCCTCGATACCCAGCAGACGGAATACCGCCTGTTGCATCTCTTTACGGTGAATACGGATCGAGCCGCCACCCAGCTCGGTGCCGTTCAGGACCATGTCGTAGGCACGGGACAGGGCCGTGGCCGGGTTGGCCTCCAGCTCTTCCGGGGTGCACTTGGGCGCGGTGAACGGGTGGTGCAGCGCGGTGAAGCTGCCGTCTTCGTTCTCTTCGAACATCGGGAAGTCGACGACCCACATCGGTGCCCACTCGCAGGTCAGCAGCTCGAAGTCGTGACCCAGGCGGATACGCAGCGCGCCCAGGGCTTCGCTGACCACCTTGAACTTGTCGGCGCCGAAGAACACGATGTCGCCATCTACAGCACCCACGCGGTCGAGGATGTTGTTGAGGTTGGCTTCAGGGATGTTCTTGACGATCGGCGACTGCAGGCCTTCGACGCCCTTGGCACGCTCGTTGACCTTGATGTAGGCCAGGCCCTTTGCACCGTAAATGCCGACGAACTTGGTGTACTCGTCGATCTTGCTGCGCGGCATGCTCGCACCACCTGGCAGACGCAGGGCAGTAACGCGGCACTTCGGATCGTTGGCCGGGCCGGCGAATACTTTGAAGTCGACATCCTTCAACTGGTCGGCAACGTCGACCAGTTCCAGCGGGTTACGCAGGTCTGGCTTGTCGGAGCCATAGCGGCGCATGGCCTCTTCGAAGGTCATGTGCGGGAATTCGCCGAACTCCAGGTCCAGCACTTCCTTGAACAGCTTGCGGATCATGCTTTCGGTCAAGCCCATGATCTCGCTTTCATCGAGGAAGCTGGTCTCGATGTCGATCTGGGTGAATTCCGGCTGGCGGTCGGCCCGCAGGTCCTCGTCACGGAAGCACTTGGCGATCTGGTAGTAGCGGTCGAAACCGGCGACCATCAGCAGCTGCTTGAACAGCTGTGGCGACTGCGGCAGAGCGAAGAAGCTACCGGCGTGGGTACGGCTTGGCACCAGGTAGTCACGCGCACCTTCCGGGGTAGCACGGGTGAGGATCGGGGTTTCGACGTCGAGGAAACCATTTTCGTCGAGGAAGCGACGAATGCTGCTGGTGATGCGCGAGCGCAGGCGCAGCTTGTCGGCCATTTCCGGGCGACGCAGATCGATGAAGCGGTAACGCAGGCGGGTTTCCTCGCCGACGTCGGAGTATTCGTTCAGCGGGAACGGCGGGGTTTCTGCTTCGTTGAGCACGTTCAGCTGGTAGCCGAGGATCTCGATTGCACCAGACGCCATGTTGGCATTCACCGCACCGTCAGGGCGCTTGCGGACCTTGCCGGTGATCTGCACGACGTATTCGCTGCGCACACGGTCGGCAGCGGCGAAGGTTTCGGCGCGATCAGGGTCGAACACGACCTGGGCCATGCCTTCGCGGTCACGGATGTCGAGGAAGATCACCCCGCCGTGGTCGCGGCGACGATGGACCCAGCCGCAAAGGGTGACTTCCTGGCCGTCCAGGCTCTCGTTCAGTTGGCCGCAATAATGGCTGCGCATCATGATGGTGGTTTCGCTTCTCGTGATTCGTGTATTCGGTGGAGGCCTTGGCCGCCCGGAGGGCTAATACTGCAAGACCCGGTCACAGCATTCAACTCAGTCGGCCTTGTCGCCGCCTGCCAGATTCTTTTTCGCCCCGGTCTTGAAGTCGGTTTCGTACCAACCATTACCGCTCAGGCGGAAGCCTGGCACCGACAGCAGCTTTTTCAGTGCCGGCGCCTGGCAGGCCGGGCAATCGACCAGCGGCGCGGCGCTGATCTTCTGCAGCACTTCCATGCGGTGCTCGCAGGACGCACATTGATAGTCATAAAGGGGCATGGGTGTCTCTCGTCAACCACAACGCTGGCTGCCGGGGCAGCAAAAAGCGGGATTATATATGGTTAGCAAGCACTGCGCAGCCCGCCAGGCGATCAGCGCGCACTTGGCGGGTTCAGAAGCCACGCCACGCAGATGACCCGGATCAGCCCGCTGAAGTTGCGCACCCCACCCTGGCGCAGGTGCACTTCGCGGTCCACGTAGGACAACACGGCACTGACCGAGCAGCGGTTGGCAGCGGCGATGCGCTCCAGGATACCCCAGTAGACGGCCTCCAGGCGCAGACACGTGGAAAAGCCGTTGAGCCGCACCGAGCGCGACACCGGCTGGGCCTGCAACATGTCGAAATCCGCCTTGAACGGATCGATGCATTGTTTTGCGGGCCAACTCCCCTGGCCAATACTACGTTTGCTCGCTTGCATCATGCGCCACACTTCCTCGTCACAGGTACCAGGCGACCTATGAAGCGCTGATGCGCGAGCTTAAAGCAGCGGCAAAATCTTCCTGCACAACCTCTAGACCCCGGCCGGGCATGCCGACCAGGGCTTTTGCACGATGGCCGTTACTTGCCGTCGAGCAGCACCCGCAGCATCCAGGCGGTTTTCTCGTGCACTTGCATGCGCTGGGTCAGCAAGTCGGCGGTCGGCTCGTCACTGACTTTGTCCACCACCGGGAAAATACTGCGCGCAGTACGCACCACGGCCTCCTGACCCTGCACCAGCTGACGGATCATTTCGTCCGCAGGGGGCACGCCTTCCTCCTCCTTGATCGACGAGTGCCGCGCGTAGAATGCATACGACCCCGGCGCCGGGAAGCCCAGGGCACGGATGCGCTCGGCGATCGAATCGACTGCCAGCGCCAGTTCGTTGTACTGCTCTTCGAACATCAAATGCAGGGTGCGGAACGACGGACCGGTGACGTTCCAGTGAAAGTTATGGGTTTTCAGATACAGCACATAGGTATCCGACAACAGACGGGACAGCCCATCGACGATGGACTTGCGATCTTCTTCACTGATACCGATATCGATTGCCATGAAGTTCCCCTTTCCATAAGGCTTGAGACTCAAGCGGGCGCCGACCACTGTAGCAACACTTGGCGCATGCCGCATGTGACATGGCGCAACACATCGCCCGCCGGGCGGCCTGCGGTTTGAGTAGGCTGCGGCTTTACTGTTAAATAGGCACGGTGCCACCCGTGCGGACTGTCATTGCCGGGTGCATAGGCTGGCCTGTCACGTGTTCGCGCTCTACACCTCATGCGCACCGTGCTACCAGCTCTTCCTGTGATCGGCCTTATCAACTGTGAGCCAACCCCATGTTCAAGATCGTCCATCTGGTGACGGGCGTGGCAGCTTTGCTGCTATCGCTCATACCCAGCCTGAAAACCGATGCGACACCCTTCCTGCAGCAACCCGACGCGGTCTACCTGGCGCTGCTCGGCCTGCTCAACCTGGTACTGGCCCCGGTCGTGCCACTGTACTACCGCGGCGCGCGACAACAGCTGCAGCATCTAGCCTGCGCCCTGCTGGTGGTAGCCGTGGTACTGCAGACCCTGACGTTGCTGGCTCGCCCGGAAATGGGCAACCTGGCTGCCCTGGTCTGTGCGGTGCTGGCCGTAGCCCTGCACCTGGCCGTGGGCTTTGCCCGCACCCCGCGTAAAGCGCGCAGCAGCCAACACGCGGCACAAGATGTCGGCAGCCGTGATACCGGCACCGTCAAGTGGTTCAACACGTCGAAAGGCTTCGGTTTCATCTCCCGCGATTCGGGTGATGACATCTTCGTGCACTTTCGCGCCATTCGCGGTGAGGGCCACCGCATCCTGGTCGAAGGCCAGCGTGTGGAGTTTTCGGTGATGCACCGCGACAAGGGCCTGCAGGCCGAAGACGTGGTTGCAGTAACCCGACGCTGACGCCGCCTTCTCCGTGAGCGCGGGCTTGCCCGCTCTCACGGAGAGCATGCCCAAGCAGTAGTCAGTAATGCGGCGGCGGCGCCTCTTCCCCTTCGCTGCCGTACTGGCCAACCATCTCTTCATGACGCTTGATCAGCTCGGCCATCTGCAATTGCAGCCGGTCAATCACCCGCCCTTGCTCGACGACCACGTCATTCAGTGCCTGAATAGTGTCATCCTGAAACGCCTGACGGGTTTCCAGTTCCACCATACGCATTTCCAGTGTCATTTCAGGCCTCCTGGTAACCAGCCAATTGCAGCCCGCGCAGGCGCTGGCGAACGGCTTGCAGCTGATCATCGGTGTACGCCACCGACGGGCACTTGCCCCAAACCGGGGCCGGCCAGGCAGCATCGTCGCGCCGGCGCACGATCACATGCATATGCAGCTGGCTGACCACATTGCCCAACGTTGCCACGTTCATCTTGTCAGCGCCGTAGCTGGTCTTCAGCGCTTCGGCCAACACGGTGGTTTCCTGCCACAACTGTTGCTGCTCTGCCGCATCCAGCTCGAACAGTTCGCTGATGCCGGCGCGCTTGGGCACCAGGATGAACCATGGGTAATTGGCATCCTTGCTCAGCAGCAACTGGCACAGCGCAAACTCCCCCAGCACCAGGGAATCCTGCTGCAAACGTGAATCGAGGACGAACACGGCATATCTCCTTCAGGCAAAACCATCCCGCATCGAGCGGAAAACAGGCCTGCAAGGATACCTTGCACATTCCCGGTAACACAGCGCTACTTTTCGCACCAAAATGAGGCCGCCTGTCCGCCCTTCCCACACTTGCCACCCCACAAACGACTCTGGATGAACAAGTTGCGGTAACACATTGACTTTCATGACAGCTTTTTAAATTTTAATGATTCTCGACTCCAATATCTCATCAACCCGCCTTCGGCCCGTATTTACGGCACTTTCCGACCCTCGGTAGCAGGTTTTGTGAAAATTTCATGAAGTGTTGTGAATTTTGAGCACGCTTGTTGCATTCACTTCACGCCAAGTCGGCACGACATCTGCAACGGCAGGTGTACGCGACAAATAACAACAGCGGCATTGGTTACCAGGGAGTTTCCTCAACCAGAATCGGTAGTTACCGATTTGTTACGGTGACAGGAACAGCGCTGGCGTTGTACGGCCCTTAAACCGGGGCGTGATTTGCGACATGGAAATATCTAAAAGCGACATGGCGAAAAAGTTCCGCAAAGAGTGCTTATAGCCATATCGCCAACAACAGTCAGCGTGCTATACATTTTCGCCGACATAAAAAGAAAGAGCTGCCCCATATAACTAAAACACATGGACGCAGCGGTACTCTTCCTAAAAACCAAAGGAGCAAATCACGATGCGCGTGATGAAGTGGAGCATGATCGCCCTGGCCGTTGCGGCAGGGACCTCGCAGTTGGCAATGGCCTCGGCACAAGACGAGTCCAAAGGTTTCATTGAAGACAGCAAGCTGAACGTCAAAACCCGCATGCTGTACTTCAGCCGAGACTTCCGCAACGTCCCGTCTGGCTCCCAGAGCCGCGTTGAAGAAACCGGCCTCGGCTTCCTCGGCACCTTCGAGTCGGGCTTCACCCAAGGTACCGTCGGCTTCGGCGTCGACGCCATCGGCATGCTCGGCATCAAGCTGGACAGCGGCAAAGGCCGTGCCGGCACCGGCCTGTTCCCGGAAGGCTCCGACGGTCGCTCGCAGGATGACTACTCCGAAGGCGGCGGCGCAGTGAAAATGCGCATTTCCAACACCGTGCTGAAGTTCGGCGACCAGTTCACCGCACTGCCAGTACTGGCTACCGACGACAGCCGACTGCTGCCGGAAGTTGCCGAAGGCGGCCTGATCACCAGCAACGAAATCGATGGCCTGACCCTGCATGCCGGTCACTTCACCGCGCTGAACGCACAGGCTCAGACTTACCACGACAGCCTGAACCTGACCGAGGCCAACGTCTTTGGTGGCACCTACGCCATCACCGAAAACCTCAGCACCAGCGTTTACTACTCGCGTGTCGAAGACCACTTCCGCAAGTGGTACGGTAACATCAACTGGGCGCTGCCGATCAGCGACAAGCAAGGCCTGGTGTTCGACTTCAACATTTACGACACCAAGTCGATCGGCGACAACCTGACCGGCGCATTCGTCAGCAAGTCCGACGGCAGCAACGAACTGGACAACATTGCAGCCAGCCTCTCGGCCGCCTACAACATTGGCGCACACACCTTCACCCTGGCCTACCAGAAAGTCAGCGGCGACGGTGACTATGCCTACGGCGTGGACGGTGGCGGCACGATCTTCCTGGCCAACTCGGTTGCCCGTTCCGACTTCAACGCCGAAGACGAAAAATCCTGGCAAGCGCGCTATGACCTGAACTTCGCCGAGTTCGGCGTACCAGGCCTGACCTTCATGACCCGTTACGTGCGCGGTACCGGTGCCTCCACCCGCACCACCGACGACGGTAAGGAATGGGAACGCGACATCGACGTCAAGTACGTGATGCAAAGCGGCCCGGCCAAGGACCTGAGCTTCCGCGTACGTCAGGCCACCTACCGTTCGGGCGATGGCGTGTACTACGGCTCCCCATCGATCGACGAACTGCGTCTGATCGTGGAGTACCCGCTGAGCATCCTGTAAGCCTGGCTTGCAGTGCCCCGCACTTGAAAAAGCCCGGCGATCACGCCGGGCTTTTTCTTGGCTGACAAGTGCCACGCCCTGGGGCATCCTGTACGCCTTCGTTTCACCCCCGTACAATGCGGGGCTATTTCAACGTCTTAGGCAATCGACACGGCTAACCATGCGCACCAGTCAATATTTGCTCGCCACCCAGAAAGAAACCCCTGCCGACGCAGTGGTCATCAGCCATCAGCTCATGCTGCGTGCCGGCATGATCCGCAAACTGGCCTCCGGCCTGTACACCTGGCTGCCGATGGGCCTGCGGGTAATGCGCAAGGTCGAGGCCGTGGTGCGTGAGGAAATGAACGCCGCCGGCGCCCTGGAAGTGCTGATGCCGAGCATCCAGCCCGCCGAACTGTGGCAGGAATCCGGTCGCTGGGAGCAGTATGGCCCTGAGCTGCTGCGCCTGAAGGATCGCCACCAGCGCGACTTCTGCGTCGGCCCTACCCACGAAGAAGTGATCACCGACCTGGCCCGTAACGAGCTGTCCAGCTATAAACAGCTGCCGCTCAACATGTACCAGATCCAGACCAAGTTCCGTGACGAGATCCGCCCACGCTTCGGCTTGATGCGTGGCCGTGAATTCATCATGAAGGACGCCTACTCGTTCCATGCCGACCAGGCTTCCCTGCAGGAAACCTACGACCGCATGCACCAGGCGTACAGCAACGTGTTCACCCGCCTGGGCTTGGACTTCCGGCCTGTACAGGCCGACACCGGCTCGATCGGCGGCAGCTACTCGCACGAGTTCCACGTGCTGGCCGAGTCTGGCGAAGACGACGTGATCTTCAGCGACAGCTCCGATTACGCCGCCAACATCGAAAAGGCCGAGGCCATCCCACGTGAAACCGTGCGCCCAGCCCCTACCGAGGAACTGCGCCTGGTCGACACTCCAGACGCCAAGACCATCGCCCAACTGGTGGAAAACCACGGCCTGGCGATCGAGAAAACCGTCAAGACCTTGATCGTACGCGGCGCCGAGGAAGGCAAGCTGGTGGCCCTGGTGGTACGTGGCGACCACGAGCTGAACGAAATCAAGGCCGCCAAGCTGGAGCAGGTTGCCGACCCGCTGGTCATGGCCACCGACGCCGAACTGCGCGACGCCATCGGTGCCGGCGCCGGCTCGCTCGGCCCGCTGAACCTGCCGCTGGAAGTGGTGATCGACCGTTCGGTTGCACTGATGAGCGACTTCGGCATTGGTGCCAACATCGACGACAAACACTACTTCGGCGTGAACTGGGAGCGTGACCTGCCGGTTCCACAGGTCGCCGACCTGCGTAACGTGGTTGAAGGCGACCCGAGCCCGGACGGCCAGGGTACCCTGGTGATCAAGCGCGGTATCGAAGTGGGCCACATCTTCCAGCTCGGCACCAAGTACAGCGAAGCACTGAAGTGCCAGGTACTGGGCGAGAACGGCAAACCGGTCGTTCTGTCGATGGGTTGCTACGGCATCGGTGTGTCCCGTGTGGTCGCAGCTGCCATCGAGCAGAGCTATGACGACAAGGGCATCATCTGGAACGACGCCCTGGCGCCATTCCAGATTGCCCTGGTACCCCTGCGTTATGAAACCGACGTGGTCCGCGAGGCAACCGACAAGCTTTACGCCGAACTGACCGCCGCAGGCTTCGAAGTGCTGCTGGACGACCGCGACAAGAAGACCAGCCCAGGCATCAAGTTTGCCGACATGGAGCTGATCGGCATCCCGCACCGCATCGTCGTCAGCGATCGCGGCCTGGCCGACGGCAACCTGGAGTACAAGCACCGCACCGAGCAGGACGCCCAGGCGCTGCCGCTCAACGAAGTGCTGACCTTCCTGCAGGCCCGCGTTCGCCGCTGATAACCAATGCACGAGTGATCATGTTCAAGCGAAGTACCTTTACCCTGGGGGGCGCCGCACTGTGCGGCGCCCTGCTCGTCAGCGGTTGCGCCAATCAGATGTCCCAGCGCAGCGACCATGAGGAGCGCGTCGAGCGCAAACTGCTCGAGCACACCCTGCAGATCGATGTCGGCGAGCCGAAGGTGATGGAGCTCCCGCAGCGACGTGTGCGCGTGCATGAGCAGAAGCGCTTCGAGGTCACCGAGTTCGAAGTCACCCGTCGCTATGACCGCTATACGCCTTACCAGCCCTGGCGGGAGATCTATGAGATCCCGCTGGGTGCAGTGGCCGTGGTGGCAGGTGTCGGCGCCAACGTGATCAATGTCTTCACCTTGGGCAATCTGCCGCAAAGCATCACCCACGACTGGCTCAGCTACGGCGTGGATGGGCTCAACCCGTTCATGAACGTGCCTTCCAACGGCCGTGCGCAGCAGAACCTGGCGGGGATCAGCGAAGTGCAGAAAGGCCAGCGCGAGGAATCTACCAGCGTGCCCTGGAGCGAACGCCTGGTCGAGGTCAAGGCCGGCAAGATGACCCACGAGCTGACCACCGACAGAAATGGCGTTCTGCGCCTGAACCTGCTCGACAGCCCGTTCTCCGAGCAGAACCTCAACCACGTCGGCACCCTGCACCTTCAGGTACTCGACGAAGACAATGCTGTGCGAGGTGATGCCAGCCTGCTGGTCAGTGCCACCCTGCGCAACAAGCTGCTCGAGGCTCATGAGCTGATCTTCGATGACCTCGAAGATGACGATGTCGGTCAGTGGGTACATCGGGTCAAGCGCCTGTCCGAGCTGGGCCTTGAAGAGGAGGCCAGCGAAATGGAGCAGAGCCTGATCGAGCTGACCCGCAACGATCCAGAGCTGCAGCAGGAGTTTCTGCAGTCGCTGACCAAGGCCACCGGCCGGTTGGTGGCTGATCCAGGCGTGCAATAACAAATGGGGCTGCGTTGCAGCCCCATTCATTTAGGTGGGAACAGCTCCAGCTGTTCATGCGCCCCGCGCAAGTCGCGCAACCTCACCCCTACCCCTAGCAAGCGCACCGGCTTGCTACCCCGGGCGAACGCCTGCCCCAGCAACTGCCGATAACTCTCCAGGTCCCGGCCCGCCCCCGCCTGTTCCATGGTGGTCTGGCTGAAGTCATGAAACTTGACCTTAACGAACGGTTTGTCCGGCCGGTAACTGTTGTCCATGCGGGCAATACGTTCGTTCAGGCTATCCAGCAGCTCTGGCAGCCGCGCCAGACAACTGGCCAGATCTGGAAGGTCGGTGTCGTAGGTGTTTTCCACGCTGACCGACTGGCGTCGGCTGTCGTTGTGTACCGCACGCTCATCGATACCCCGCGCCAGCCCCCACAATCGCTCACCAAAACTGCCAAACTCGCGCACCAGCGCCAGCCGTGACCACTCACGCAACTCCAGACAGGTTTCGATACCCAGTCGCGTCAGCTTGTCGGCCGTCACCTTGCCCACCCCATGCAACCTGGCCACCGGCAAGGCTGCAACGAACGCCTCCACTTCAGCCGGGGTAATCACGAACAGCCCATTGGGCTTACGCCAGTCACTGGCGATCTTGGCCAGAAACTTGTTCGGCGCCACCCCCGCCGACACGGTGATATGCAGGGTGCGGGCAACACGCCGGCGAATATCCTCGGCGATGCGCGTGGCACTGCCCGAATACCACTGGCTGTCGCTCACATCCAGGTAGGCTTCGTCCAGCGACAAAGGCTCGATCAGCTCTGTGTAGTCGCGGAAAATGCCGTGAATTTCCCGCGAGGCCTCACGGTAGGCTTCAAAGCGCGGCTTTACGATCAACAGATCGGGGCACAGCTTCAGCGCATGCCGCGACGACATGGCCGAGCGTACCCCATAGGCACGCGCTTCATAATTGCAGGTGGCAATTACCCCACGATGATCGGGCGAGCCCCCCACCGCCATGGGCCGCCCGGCCAGGCGCGGGTCGTCACGCATTTCGATCGCGGCGTAGAAGCAATCGCAGTCGACGTGGATGATCTTGCGCAAGGACATGGACGACCGTCAGCACTGTAAATTCATACAGATAGTATCGCATGCACCCTGCACTGAAACAGCTCACCCGCATCGCCACACGATAATCGGCCTGAAAGCCCCGCCGCGCCTGTGCCGAATACTGTTCTCAAGCGCTAAGGGTTTGAACAAAAAAGCTTTTTCCAAAACAATTGCTTGACACCAGGAAGTAAATCCGTAGAATTCGATCTCACAGGCGCGGGATGGAGCAGCCTGGTAGCTCGTCGGGCTCATAACCCGAAGGTCGTCGGTTCAAATCCGGCTCCCGCAACCAGATTCGAGAAAAGGCCACTGTTAACGCAGTGGCCTTTTTCTTTGCCCGCTGAAAAGCGTTTTCGAAAAAATCTCGAGAAATCAAAGCTTAGCGCTTGACATACCCCCCACAAGCTGTAGAATCCGCCCCACTGACGCGGGATGGAGCAGCCTGGTAGCTCGTCGGGCTCATAACCCGAAGGTCGTCGGTTCAAATCCGGCTCCCGCAACCAGATTCAAGAAAAGGCCACTGTTTACACAGTGGCCTTTTTCTTTGTCCGCGAAAAAGTGTTTGCGAAAAACTTCGTAAAATCAACGCTTGGCGCTTGACACCCAACCAGCAAGCTGTAGAATGCGCACCTCTGACGCGGGATGGAGCAGCCTGGTAGCTCGTCGGGCTCATAACCCGAAGGTCGTCGGTTCAAATCCGGCTCCCGCAACCATATTCGTCAGAACAAACCCCGCCTGTGTAACAGCAGCGCGGGGTTTGTTGCTTTATGCCTCCCTGTTATTCGTCGCCTCGTTTCCCCCTCCCTTCAAGCCAACCCGCAGGCTTGATGCGTTGTGCCCAGGATGAACTATCTTTAACCCTGCCAGGCCGCTGAAAGCGCATGAGGCCGGAGTAACATTGGATACGTTTTCCTAAGGGACTTCCACTTGGCCGCACCTTTCCTTTACCTCGCGCAACTCGCCCGGGGTTGTTCATGACTTCGCACAATCCCGAACCTCCGGTGCCGCTCGCCTCGGCGCTGCCCGGTGCCGTGCAGCGTCTGCCTTTGCTTGAGCGCCTGAGTCGCTACCGCCAGCCCATTGGCCTGGTCGTGACCCTGTTGCTGTTCACCATGGCCTTGATCGCCTGCCGCCACTTGCTCAGCGAGCTGGACATCTATGCCTTGCACGATGCCATGCTCAGCGTGCCAACCCAGTCTTTGCTGGGTGCCTTGCTGGCAACGGTTGTCGGCTTCGTGATTCTGCTGGGCTACGAGTGGTCGGCCAGCCGCTATGCCGGCGTGAAGCTGCCAGCACGCAGCCTGGTACTGGGCGGTTTCAGCGCCTTTGCCATCGGTAACGCCATCGGCCTGTCGATGTTATCCGGCGGCTCGGTTCGCTACCGCCTGTATGCACGCCAGGGGCTTGGTGCTGGCGAAGTCGCCCGCATGACCGTGTTTGCCAGCCTGTCACTGGGCTGCGCGCTGCCGCCCTTGGCCGCTTTGGCGACCTTGAGCAACCTGCCGGCGGCTTCGACTGCACTGGGGTTGGCGCCCGGGCTGCTGGCAGGTATCGCCAGCGCGGTGCTGATAGCGTCCGTCTTACTGGTCATTGGCTTATACCGTCGACGGCTGGCCGAGCAACCGCTGGCCAACAACCTGCTCGTTCAACTGGGCCGGCGTACACTTCGCCTGCCTGATGCTCGCCTGGCCGCCCTGCAACTGCTGATCACCGCGCTGGATGTGGCGGCGGCCGCCACCGTGCTGTACCTGCTGCTGCCCGAAGCGCCCCCTTTCGGAGCATTCGTGCTGGTGTACCTGCTGGCCCTGGCTGCGGGTGTGCTCAGCCACGTACCGGGCGGCGTCGGGGTGTTCGAAGCGATTTTGTTGGCGGCCTTTGCCGACCAGCTCGGTGCCGCACCGCTGGCGGCTGCCCTGCTGCTGTACCGGCTGATCTATGTGGTCCTGCCACTGCTGCTGGCCTGTGTGCTGCTGTTGGCCAATGAAGCCCGACGCCTGCTGTTCGCGCAACAGGCCATCAAGGCCGCCTCGGGGCTGGCCGCACCGATCCTGTCGATCCTGGTGTTCCTGTCTGGCGTGGTGCTGCTGTTTTCGGGTGCCACACCCGAGATCGACACGCGCCTGGAGCACATGGGCTTTTTGGTCCCGCACCGGCTGATCGATGCCTCGCATTTCGGCGCCAGCCTGATCGGCGTGCTGTGCCTGCTGCTGGCACAGGGCTTGCGCAGGCGCCTGTCCGCCGCCTGGCTGCTGACCACCGTGCTGTTGCTGGTCGGCGCCCTGCTGTCACTGCTGAAGGGCTTTGATTGGGAAGAGGCCAGCCTGCTGACCTTCACCGCCACCCTGCTCGCCCTGTTCCGTCGCTCGTTCTACCGCCCCAGCCGTCTGCTGGAACTCCCCTTCTCGCCGGTGTTCCTGGTGGCCAGCGCCTGTGCGGTAGGTGCATCGGTGTGGCTGCTGCTGTTCGCCTACCAGGATGTGCCCTACAGCCATCAGCTGTGGTGGCAGTTCACCCTCGATGCCGACGCCCCGCGGGGCCTGCGCGCCGCCATGGGCAGTGCATTGCTGCTGGCTGCCGTGGCGCTGACTTGGCTGCTGCGCACCGCGCCGCCAGTGATCCACCTGCCCGATGAAGAAGAGCTGCAACGCGCCAACCGTATCCTGCTGGCCTCCGATCAGCCCGACGGCGGCCTGGCACTGACCGGCGACAAGGCATTGCTGTTCCACCCGCGTGACAATGCATTCCTCATGTACGCCCGGCGCGGCCGCAGCCTGGTGGCGCTGTACGACCCGATCGGCCCGGCTCAGGAACGCGCCGAGATGATCTGGCAGTTCCGCGACCTGTGCGACCTGCACCACGCCCGGCCGGTGTTCTACCAGGTACGTGCGGAAAACCTGCCGTTCTACATGGACATCGGCCTGACCGCCCTGAAGTTGGGCGAGGAAGCCCGGGTCGACTTGCGCCGCTTCGACCTTGAAGCCAAGGGCAAGGAGATGAAAGACCTGCGCTACACCTGGAACCGCGGCGGGCGCGATGGCTTGACCCTGGAAATCCATGAACCCGGCCACGCCCCGCTGGCTGAGTTGAAGGAAATTTCGGATGCCTGGCTCGGCGGCAAGAACGTGCGCGAGAAAGGCTTCTCGCTGGGGCGCTTCAGCCCGGACTACCTGCAGCATTTCCGCATAGCACTGATCCGCTTCCAAGGGCGCCCGGTGGCTTTCGCCAACCTGCTGGAAACCCATGGCAACGAACTGGCCAGCCTCGACCTGATGCGTGCGCACCCCGAGGCGCCAAAGCTGACCATGGAATTCATGATGATTGGCTTGATCCTGCATTACAAAAGCCATGACTACGGGCGTTTCAGCCTGGGCATGGTACCGCTGTCCGGCCTGCAACCACGGCGTGGCGCGCCTTTGACCCAGCGTTTGGGCTCGATGGTGTTCCGCCGTGGCGAGCAGCTTTACAACTTCCAGGGGCTTCGCCGCTTCAAGGACAAATTCCAACCGGATTGGGAACCCCGCTACATGGCCGTGCCGGCCGGGCTCGACCCGCTGGTGGCACTGGCCGACACCGCCGCCCTGATCGCAGGCGGCCTGACTGGATTGGTGAAACGTTGATGACCCGACGCTTTTGGCTGTACCTGCTGGTTCCCTTGCTGCTGGCCGCCCTGGGTGGTGCGCTGGCGTTCTGGCTGTGGACGCGCCCGGCCCCCGAGGCGCGCCTTGAGCAATTGAGCATCAATGACACCAGCATCACCCGGGCTACCCCAGGCGTGCACCCCAAGGCCCGGGTGGCCATCGGCGTGCCACAGGATCAGGCACTGACAGACAAGCAACTGCTGGACCTGAGCCAAGCCGGCGAAGCCCAGCTGGTGCAGGTGATCTTGCCGCCTAACGACTGCAGCAAGCAGCAACAGGTCATGGATCAGGCCCTTGCCGCGCTACCAGAAAAACCGACGCTGGTAGCCGGTATCGGCCCTGGCGCCGCCCAGGCCTGGCGCTGGCTGGCCAGCCAGAACGATGACAAGGCCCGGGCAATTTCCGTGGACTTCACCGTCGAACAACCCGGCTGCCAGGCACCGCTGCCTAAATCGGCTGCCCATGGCCACTGGAGTGTCGCCTGGAACGACAACCCGGATGACGCCAGCGCCGCCTTCGTGCGCGACCAGGCCAATGCCGAAACCAGCATCAGCGACTACGACATCCACCTGCCACAAGTGCTCAAGGCGCAACTGACCCAAGCCCTGGTCGGCCACGACGGCAATGCCCTGGCCATCCCGGTGGTCGAGGTACCGGCTGGGCAGACCACCGACACGGTCACCCTGTTCCTCTCCGGTGATGGTGGCTGGCGCGACCTCGACCGCGACGTGGCCGGGGAAATGGCCAAGCTGGGCTACCCGGTGGTGGGCATCGACACGCTGCGCTACTACTGGCAGCACAAGACTCCGGAGCAAAGCGCCGCCGACCTGTCCGAACTGATGCAGCACTACCGGCAGAAATGGGGTACCAAGCGCTTCGTGCTGACGGGTTATTCATTCGGTGCTGACGTGTTGCCAGCCATCTACAACCGCCTGCCACCAGAAGACCAACAGCGCATCGATGCCGTGATGTTGCTGGCGTTTGCCCGCAGTGGCAGCTTCGAGATCGAGGTCGAGGGCTGGCTGGGCAAGGAAGGTCAGGAAGCGCCAACCGGGCCGGAAATGGCCAAGCTGCCAGCATCCAAGGTGGTGTGTGTGTATGGCGTCGAGGAAACCGACGAGAGTGGCTGCACGGAGAAGACCGCAGTAGGTGAACGCCTGAAACTGCCAGGGGGGCACCACTTCGACGAAAATTACCCGGCGCTGGCCAAACGCCTGATTGGCGAGATCGAGACCCGCCAGGGCAAATCGAGCGTGGCTGAGCAGAACTGACAATGATTGGGGCCGCTTTGCGGCCCCTTGGCATTCAGATCTCGACCTGAGTTCCCAGCTCGATCACTCGGTTGAGTGGCAGGTTGAAGAAGCGCAGGTTGCCGTTGGCATTCTTCAACAGGAACGCAAACAGGTTGCCTCGCCAGCGCGACATCCCTTCCAGCCGCGACGCGATCACCGTCTCGCGGCTGAGGAAGTAGGTGGTGCGCATCGGCGTGAAGTCCAGGTCATCCAGATGACACAGCTTCAACGCCGCCGGCACGTCCGGCTCATCCATGAAACCGAAGTGCAGCAACACACGGAAGAATCCGTCGCCGTAGGCCTCTACCTCGAAACGCTCATGCTCTGGTACCCGTGGCTGGTCTTCGCTGACCACGGTCAACAGCACCACCTGGCTGTGCAGCACCTGGTTGTGCAGCATGTTGTGCAACAGTGCATGCGGCACGGCATCGGAACGTGCGGTCAGGAATACCGCCGTGCCTTCAACCCGGTGCGGCGGCTGAATGCGGATACTGCTGATGAACAGCGGCAACGGCAGTGCGCCTTCGTCGATGCGCTCCACCAGAATCTGCTTGCCACGCTTCCAGGTGCTCATCAGCAGGAACAGTACACCGCCAGCCAACACCGGGAAGGCGCCGCCCTGGACGATTTTCGGCACGTTGGCGGCGAAGAACAGCCCGTCGACGAACAGGAAGCCCACCAGCAGCGGCACGGCGAGCACCGGCGGCCACTTCCACAGCAGCAGCATCACCGCCGACACCAGGATGGTGGTCATCAGCATGGTACCGGTCACCGCCACCCCGTAGGCCGCAGCCAGAGCGCCTGACGACTCGAAGCCGATCACCAGCAACACAACACCCACCATCAGCGTCCAGTTCACCGCGCCGATGTAAATTTGCCCCTGTTCGTCGCTGGAGGTGTGCTGGATCTGCATGCGCGGGATGTAACCCAGCTGAATGGCCTGGCGAGTCAGGGAAAACGCCCCGGAAATGACCGCCTGCGAGGCAATCACCGTGGCCATCGTGGCCAACCCGACCAACGGCAACAGCGCCCAGCTCGGTGCCAGCAGGTAGAAGGGGTTACGTGCTGCCTCCGGGTTTTGCAGCAGCAGTGCACCCTGGCCGAAATAGTTGAGCACCAGCGCGGGTAGCACCAGGATGAACCAGGCCCGGGCGATCGGCTTGCGGCCAAAATGCCCCATGTCGGCGTACAGCGCCTCGGCACCGGTCAGCGCCAGCACCACCGCGCCGAGAATGGCCACGCCCATGCCGGGGTGCACCACGAAGAAGTTCACCGCCCAGCCTGGGTTGAAGGCCTTGAGCACTTCCGGGCTCTGCGAGATGCCATGCACACCGAGCGCGCCCAGCACCACGAACCAGGTGACCATGATCGGGCCGAACAGTTTGCCGATCGTCTCGGTACCGTGCTTCTGCACCAGGAACAGTGCCACCAGTACCACCAGCGAAATCGGCACTACCCAATGGTCGATACCGTCAAACGCCAGGCCCATGCCCTCCACTGCCGACAGCACCGATACTGCCGGGGTGATCATGCTGTCGCCATAAAACAACGAAGCGCCGATCAACCCGCAAATCACCATCAGCGTGCGCAGCCGCGGATAGGCCGCCGTGGCCCGTCGCGCCAGCGCGGTCAGGGCCATGGTGCCGCCCTCGCCCTGGTTGTCGGCGCGCAGGATGAACATCACGTACTTGAACGAAACCACCCACAGCAGCGACCACAGGATCAGCGACAGGATCCCCAACACACCATCATGGTTGACCGGCACCCCATAACCGCCGGTAAAAACTTCCTTGAGGGTATACAACGGGCTGGTGCCGATATCGCCATAAACCACCCCGACCGCCGCCACGAGCAGGCCCAGCGACCGGGCTGCCCCCTGCTTGCCCTCGTGCCCGCCCTCAGCGTGACTGCTTGCCTGAACCATCGACCACTCCCGCACACGGCCATCACGGCCCTTGGTAATCACTCTGCTACCAGGCCCATGAAGGTACGCTGGCGCAACGGCGCGAAGCATAGCGCAGCGTTCGTCGTATTTCTGCTGGTCAAGCGCTCTTGCGCTCGCTAGAATTGCGCACTTTTTGATCAGAGGCGCCCAAAGCGCCCGTCAAGATCGCCCGCGATTCCGGCCGGGCGACCTGCATTCAATACCGAGGTTAGTCATGTCCACCACGCCCGCCACCCCCAAGGTAGGTTTCGTAAGCCTGGGTTGCCCAAAAGCCCTGGTCGATTCCGAGCGCATCCTGACCCAGCTGCGCATGGAAGGCTATGAAGTCGTGCCCACCTACGAGGACGCCGACGTTGTGGTGGTCAACACCTGCGGCTTCATCGACAGCGCCAAGGCCGAGTCGCTGGAAGTGATCGGCGAAGCGATCAAGGAAAACGGCAAGGTCATCGTTACCGGCTGCATGGGCGTAGAAGAAGGCAGCATCCGCGACGTGCACCCGAGCGTGCTGTCGGTCACCGGCCCGCAGCAGTACGAGCAGGTAGTCAACGCCGTGCACGAAGTGGTGCCGCCGCGTCAGGACCACAACCCACTGATCGACCTGGTGCCGCCACAGGGTGTCAAGCTGACCCCGCGCCACTATGCGTACCTGAAAATTTCCGAAGGCTGCAACCACAGCTGCAGTTTCTGCATCATCCCGTCGATGCGCGGCAAGCTGGTCAGCCGCCCGGTGGGCGAAGTGCTGAGCGAGGCCGAGCGCCTGGTGAAGGCTGGCGTGAAGGAGATCCTGGTGATTTCCCAGGACACCAGCGCCTACGGCGTCGACGTCAAGTACAAGACCGACTTCTGGAATGGCCGCCCGGTCAAGACCCGCATGCTCGAGCTGTGCGAAGCGCTGAGCAGCCTGGGCGCCTGGGTCCGTCTGCACTACGTGTACCCATACCCGAACGTGGACGACGTGATCCCGCTGATGGCCGCCGGCAAGATCCTGCCGTATCTGGACATCCCGTTCCAGCACGCCAGCCCGAAAGTGCTCAAGTCGATGAAGCGCCCGGCCTTCGAAGACCGCACCCTGGCGCGCATCAAGAACTGGCGCGAGCAGTGCCCTGAGCTGGTGATCCGCTCTACCTTCATCGTCGGCTTCCCGGGCGAGACCGAGGAAGACTTCCAGTACCTGCTGGACTGGCTGACCGAGGCCCAGCTCGACCGCGTTGGCTGCTTCCAGTACTCACCGGTGGAAGGCGCCCCGGCCAACGACCTGGGCCTGGAAGAAGTGCCGGACGACATCAAGCAAGAGCGCTGGGACCGCTTCATGGCCCACCAACAAGCCATCAGCACCGCCCGCCTGCAACTGCGCATCGGCAAGGAAATCGAGGTGCTGATCGACGAAGTCGAGGAGCAGGGTTCGGTTGGCCGCAGCTTCTTCGATGCCCCGGAAATCGACGGCAGCGTGTTCATCGACGGTGACCATGGCTTCAAGCCAGGCGACAAAGTGCGTTGCCGTGTCGTGGATGCCGACGAATACGACATGTGGGCAGAGCCTATCTAAAACGGCTGAAACATGAAAAGCCCCTGCCCCGGCACTCCCCACCAGGAACTACCGGCGCAGGGGCTTTTTTGTCAGAACGTGTGAAATAGCATCAGGCCGCCCTCGGCATCCGGGCTTGCATCCGAGAAGCCTTTGACCACGTAGAGTTGTACTTTCCACTGCTGGTTGAGCTTGTGGGTGAGGAACAGCGTCAGTTCCTGGATCTGCGATCCGGTCGAGACCACTTTTTGCCGCCAATCATAGGAAGCACCTGCCGAAGTGCCCGCAGCCACGGGTAGCGCAAAGCCGAGGCTGGCAAATACCGGGTCGTCGAAGTTGCTGTCGGGTGGGTCACCGAACTTCTTCCAGCCCAGCGTGGCGAACCCAGTGACCAGGCCAAAGCCCTTGGTGATGTCGACCTGGGCGGTGTAGTCGTACTCACCGGTGCCCAGGCACTGGTCTTCATCGGCGGTGGGGAATTTGACCTTGCCGATCAGGTCCAGCATCAGGCCACCGTCACTGCCATCGAGCAGCGCATAGCCGGCGCTGGCAACCGTGTCGCCCAGCCCGCTTTCCACGTCCCGGCAACCGCCAGGCAAGGGGTCACCACTGGGGCCGACTTCGGGGTTGGTGATGCGCAACCAGGGCACAGTTACCTTGTAGGTCATAGGGCCGGTCTCGTACTTGCCGACCACCGGCATGTACCAGATTTCCGACGTGGTGCCGGTGCCATAGTCGCCACTTGAATAGTCCATGCCGATGGCGGCGCTGAAGGTATCGGCCAAGGCCGAGGCACTGGTGCATGACAGCAAGCAAGCGAAAAGAGGGAGCGCTGGTCTCATCTGCACCTCAGTACCCTTTTGGGAAGTGTGGTCGGACTTACCCAGCCTAGTTGGCTAACGCCCGGATCGCTCTGGATGCTCGACTTTTTCGGCAGTCTCGACCTTTTCCGGCTTTTCGACTTTCTCGATTTTTTCTACTTTCTCCGGCAGCTCAACTTTCTCTACCTTTTCGACTCTTTCTACTTTCTCAACCTTCTCAACTTTTTCAGGCTTTTCGACTTTCTCTACCTTTTCTACTTTCTCTACTTTCTCTACTTTCTCTACTTTCTCTACTTTCTCTACTTTCTCTACTTTCTCTACTTTCTCTACTTTCTCTACTTTCTCTACCTTCTCTACTTTCTCTACCTTCTCTACTTTCTCTACCTTCTCTACTTTCTCTACCTTCTCTACCTTCTCTACCTTCTCAGGCTTTTCGACCTTTTCGCCCTTATCGACCTTCTCGACCTTTTCGACTTCGACCTTTTCCACCCGATCAGAACTTCCGCTGTTACTCCGCTCGGCCTGCTCCACAGCGTCGAGGTGTTCCGACTTTCCAGATTTTTCCACGCCACCCCCGCTGCCATGGCCACTGGAGTCGTCAACGGCACTGCGCCCACGGTGATCATCACTGGCTTCATTGCGCACGCTGGTCGCATCGCTTGCGCCATGATCACTGTTGCTGGAGCCGCCGGAGCTGCTCCTTTCCTGCTCGCCATCGTGCCCCGAATGGCTTCTGTCCGGATTGTCGATACGGTCTCCCTGGAACTCCACACGGGTTGCCCGCAACTCGTGAGTACCACTGAGTACCCCGCTTACCCGCACACGTTGATCAAGCGCCAACGTCGCAGGCTGCCTGCCAACAATTACAGTGCCTTGCCCCAACGTCACATTGATGCCTGCAACCACCAGTTGCCGTGCCTGAGTGCGCTGCACCAACCCTTCGACCACTGCCTGCTGGACTCGGCCAGCAAAAGGCAGGCTCGGGTCGGGGCGGGTTTGCGCCACTTCCAGCTGGCGCCCGGTCCACTGGCCGCGCACCAGCACTTCCCGTGCAGGGGCCACACGGGTACCCAGCTTCAACCCCTGAAGGTTGCCAGCACGATCTACCGCACCGATGGCGCTGGCCTCCCTCAACCCCGGCGCCCGTTCGATACGTGTCGCCACCACTTCGCCCCGGGCATCACGCAGGCCGCTGACCCTCACGGGCTCGCCCGGGCGCAACCCTTCAGCCACTCGCGCGCCAGCGGCAAGCCGCACAGGTTGGCCCATGACTCGCAGGGGGGCCGAGGCATTGGGCAGCGCCGTTAGCGGCCCTTCGAAGACGTTGAGGATCGAAATGCGCCCTGCTTGCAGACCACGCTGGGTGGCGAACGCCTCCACCGCCACCACTTGCCCGATCGCCAGGTGACCACTGCTGGCAGGCGCCCCGTTTTCACTCACCGGTACGTCCTTGCCATAGTGCACCTCCATGCCATTGACGCAGATCGAGGCGAACCCGGTGATAGTGCCGACAATACCTGTGCCGCCCGTACCGCCCGGGCGCTGGATCGGCGCACCGGTACCGCCTACCCCACCGTGGCTGTGATCGAAGTAGGTACCATCCACACCTTCCGCCACCGCCCCAGTACCACCCGTGCCACCGGGGCGTTGCTGGAGTGGCGCGCCGGTACCACCGACACCACCCGCCCTGGCCCCGGTACCGCCCACGCCGCCGGGAAACTGCATACCTGCAGCACCGGCCATACCCACCTCGTCCCGGCTGACACACACCGGCGCCGCAACCACCTCGGCAGGCGCTATCAGGTTCAACCCGAAAACCAGGGCGAACGTGACAGCACTGAGGCAGCGCGCAAGAAGAGTCATGGGCCGGGTGTCTTCGACGAATCGGGATCGGTAGCTTCAGTGTAGAAATAAAGCCCGACAGTGATGCGCTGGCGTTGCTCGGCACTGGGCTCATCGACGCTTTCCAGCTCGGCTGCAAGGTGGCTGAAGGCAAGCAGCGTCTGCATGCCATCCTTGGCGACCACCTCACGCACATGCTCGACACTTGCCAGGCTCAGGGCGTCGTAGTGCACGCTACGTTCAAAAAATGGTTGGCCGTCGTCACTGAGGTTGTGCACTGCTGCGCAGGCATGGTCATGCAGGTTGTGGCCGAAGTAGGCGGCTTTTTCATCAAAGCCCTTTTGCGGCACGAATGCCTGAGCTTGCAGGTGAACGCAATCCTGCTCGTCGAGCCGCACCACACCCAGGCGCAACCATTCATCCAGCACCACCCGGCCGCGGATATCGGTGCTGACCTTGGCCACCAGGGCATCAAATGAGCAATCCCCCCCCACGCTGGCCAGCCTCGGCAGCGCCAGTGCCTGACCAGGTACGGAACAGAATGGCGCAGTGGTAGTCCAGACGCTGACCAGCTGTGCGCCTAGCGTGATATTCGCGGGCAGGGCCGCAAGCACCGTATCGCCCTCGCTGCGCAGCCGTCGAACATCCTTACGATGTACGCCTGTAAGCAGGCTGATGCGGCTGTCACTTGGTGCGGTGTCGTTCAGACGAAACTCGCGATGCGCAACCTCGACGAACACTTCCTTGAGCAGGTCGGCGAACATCGTGTAGGTCACCCCCTTGCGTAGCATCAAACGCACCAAAGGGCGCATGACACGCCGCAGCGCGCTTAACATCGAGGGGGGTAAGGCGGGCGATTGCATTGAGCGCATTCCTTGACATATGAATCCTGCTCATACAAAACCCGTCCGCTGGGTTTTGTACGGGCCGCTTCGAATCAGCGCCAATCAGCTTCTGCTGTTGTCATCACCCGGTTCGCCACCCACATGGTTGCCGTGATCATCGCCAGGTTCACCACCAACATGATTGCCGTGATCATCGCCAGGCTCGCCGCCGACATGATTGCCATGATCATCCCCGGGCTCACCGCCAACATGGTTGCCATGATCGTCACCGGGCTCACCGCCAACGTGATTGCCGTGATCATCACCGGGCTCACCACCCACGTGATTGCCATGATCGTCACCTGCTTCAGCATGACCGCTGCTGCGCCCAGAGTTCGAGTTGCCGTCGTGGCCCTGGCCATCATGGCCGCTGCCACTGTTGCCGTTGCCGGCATGGCCGCCGCCGTCGCCTCCACTGCCGTGGCCGCCGCCACTGCCACTTCCACCGCCACCACCGTGGCCACCGCCGCCGCTTCCGCCGCCACCTCCATGGCCACCGCCACCGCCGCTTCCGCCGCCACCTCCATGACCACCGCCGCCACTACCACCGCCACCACCGTGACCACCGCCACCGCCGTGGCCTCCACCGCCACCACCGCCGTCTTTGGCGTAGGCACTGGAGCCATGAGTAATCGAGTCAGGGATCAAGACAATGGATGTCGACAGCACGCCCGCTACGGCAGCCGCGAGTAAAGCCTTCTTGAACAGCAGGTGGATTTGCATAGTCCGTCTCCAGGTCTTCGCCACGAGAACGCCAAATCAGTCAGGAATTCTGCTTTCGGTTTTTTCTTTTCTTTGCGTGGGATTTTTTCCCACGTTTAATTAATAGACCTCCATACCCCGAGCTTCAAGCGCTGCGCGAACCAGCCGACCGGTGGTTGGCCTGCTATGTTTTCCCTACCGTCACGGAGGAATACCGGCATGCCTGCGCTACTGACGCTGCAAACCCCGCGCTTGTGCGACTACAGCGAATTGGTACAGGTATGGGAGGATTCGGTACGCGCCACCCACGACTTCCTGCCAGAGGGCTACATCCTGCTGCTGCGCGAACACGTGCTGCGCCGCTACCTCGACGCAGTGATGCTGATTTGCTGCAAGGACCGCCAACGGATCTGCGGTTTCGCCGGGGTCGCCAACGGGCGGGTGGACATGCTGTTCGTCGCACCTACCCACCGTGGCCAGGGTGTTGGCAAGCGCCTGCTGCGCTATGCCATCAACGAACTGAATGCCGAGTACCTGGACGTCAACGAACAAAACCCGCAAGCGTTGGGCTTCTACCTGCATGAAGGATTTGAAGTCATCGGCCGTTCGCAAACCGACGGTTTGGGCCAGCCCTACCCTCTGCTGCACATGAGGCTGGTGCGAAGCGTACCTTGAGGTGGCGCCTGAATGTGCCGCGCCAAGTGTCCAAAATGGCGCATCTGACACAGATTCCCATCATCAATCGCGCACGGGCAGGTACAATGGAGGTCTTTCCCTGCCTTGCGAATTGCCCCATGTCCGAACCCGTCCGCCTGTCCAAACGCCTCATCGAGCAGCTCGGCTGCTCCCGCCGCGAGGCCGAGCAGTACATTGAAGGAGGCTGGGTTACTGTCGATGGCGTGGTGGTCGAGCAGCCGCAGTTCAAAGTCGAACAGCAGCGCGTCGAACTGCTGCCGGGCGCCCGTGCCGAAACCCTGGAGCCAGTGACCCTGCTGCTGAATCAGCCGGCCGGCGTGGACAGCGAAACCGCTCGTGCCAGCATGAACATGGCTAGCCTCAGCGAAGCCCACCGCGAAGGCGTGCGCGCCCTGCACGGGCATTTTGCCCGGCAGGACTGCGTGGCACCGCTGGAGCGTGGGGCCAGCGGCCTGCAGGTGTTCACCCAGGACTGGCGGGTAACCCGCAAAGTCGAGGCGGACCTGCGTCGCCTGGAGCAGGAATTCATCGTTGAAGTGCGCGGCGAGACCACGCCTCAGGCGCTGGAGCGCCTGGCGCGCGGGGCCACGCGCAATGACCGCGAGCTGCCCAAGGCCAAGGCCAGTTGGCAGAACGAGACCCACCTGCGCATGGTGTTGAAAAACCCACAACCAGGGCAGATTTCCGAGCTTTGCGCCTACCTGCGCCTGGAGCTCATAAGCATGCGCCGCATTCGCCTGGGTGGCGTGTCCATGGGCAAGCTGCCTTTGGGCCAATGGCGCTACCTGGCCACTACCGAACGTTTCTAAGCAATGCGCCGCGCTGGAACGCGCGGCACCTGAACAGGATTCTGCAGCAATGAACCACAACGACGTCCTGCGCAGCCTGCGCTACATGCTCAAGGTGAACGACGCCAAGATGGCCGAGATCATCGGCCTCTCTGGCCTCGAAGTGAACCCGCTGGTGCTGGCCACCTACCTGAAAAAAGAAGAAGAGGAAGGCTTCGTGCGCTGCCCTGAACGGGTGATGGCGCACTTTCTCGACGGCCTGGTAATACACCGCCGTGGCAAGGACGACAGCCGCCCGCAGCAGCCGGTCGAGCTGCCGGTGACCAATAACCAGATCCTCAAAAAACTGCGGGTGGCCTTCGAGCTCAAGGAAGAGGACCTGCACGCGATCCTCAAGTCGGTCAACTTCCCGGTCAGCAAGCCTGAGCTCAGCGCACTGTTCCGCAAGGCTGGCCACGATAACTACCGCCCTTGCGGCGACCAGTTGCTGCGCAACTTCCTGAAGGGCCTGACCCTGCGCGTGCGCGGCTGAGTGGCCATGCAGCATACGGTTGCCCCGGTCGGCATCGTCCGCTCCTGTTTCAAGGAGAAGTTCGCCATCCCGCGCCAACCCCAGCTGGCGCCTGCCGCGCGTGGTGTACTCGAACTGCTGCCACCGTTCGACCAGGGTGATGCGGTCGAGGGCCTGGAGCAGGTCAGCCATGTCTGGTTGCTATTTCTGTTCCACCAGGCCCTGGAGGACAAGCCGCGCCTGAAGGTGCGGCCACCGCGCCTGGGCGGCAACAAAAGCATGGGGGTGTTCGCTACCCGCGCCACCCACCGGCCCAATGGTATCGGCCAGTCGGTGGTGCGCCTGGAGGGCGTGGAGCCCGGGCGCCTGCTGCTGTCAGGCATCGACTTGCTCGACGGCACGCCGGTGCTGGACATCAAACCCTATGTGCCCTACGCCGACAGCATCGCTGGCGCCAGCAACCAGATGGCCAATGCAGCGCCTGTGGCAATTGCCGTGCAGTGGGCCGACAACGCCCTGCCCCAGGCCCGCGAGCATGCCTTGCGCCTGGGCGAGCCGCTGGTGGAGCTGATCGAGCAATGCCTGGCGCAGGACCCACGGCCGGCTTATCAGGTACCTCCGGCCGAGCGGGTTTACGGGGTGAGGTTCTGGGACGTGCAGGTGAGGTGGCATTACCCGCAGCCGGACTCGATCCGGGTGCTGGAGGTTGTGCTGGCCTGACGCGAAGACCGCGCATGAAAAAGGCGACCCTGGGGTCGCCTTTTTCGTTTTACCGCAGCGCGATCAGCGAGCCGGGCCTTCGGCCACACCCAGGTCGTCGGTCGGACGCGCATCGACCAGCGGCGCACCACCGGAAGCCAGTTCCGAAGCCAGCTTGTCGTTGTCCATTTCCTTGACCCACTTGGCCACTACCACGGTGGCAACGGCGTTGCCCACCAGGTTGGTCAGGGCGCGGGCTTCGGACATGAAGCGGTCGATGCCGAGGATCAGCGCCAGGCCGGCAACCGGCAGGTGGCCAACGGCCGACAGGGTTGCGGCCAGGACGATGAAGCCCGAACCGGTAACGCCGGCAGCACCTTTGGAAGCTACCAACAGCACCAGCAGCAGGGTGATCTGGTGAGTGATGTCCATGGTGGTGTCGGTCGCCTGAGCGATGAACACCGCAGCCATGGTCAGGTAGATCGAGGTACCGTCCAGGTTGAACGAGTAACCGGTCGGGATGACCAGGCCCACCACCGACTTCTTCGCGCCCAGGCGCTCCATCTTGGCCAGCATGCGTGGCAGGGCCGACTCCGAGGACGAAGTACCCAGTACGATCAGCAGTTCTTCACGGATGTAGCGGATCAGCTTGAGTACGCTGAAACCGTGGGCACGGCAGATACCGCCCAGCACCACCAGCACGAACAGCAGGCAGGTGATGTAGAAGCAGGCCATCAGGTAGCCCAGCTGCACCAGCGAGCCAACGCCGTACTGGCCGATGGTGAAGGCCATGGCACCGAAGGCGCCGATCGGGGCAAGCTTCATGATCATGTTGATGATGTTGAACATGACATGGGCGAAGCGGTCGATCATGTCCAGCAACGGCTTGCCGTAGCTGCCCAGGCGGTGCAGGGCGAAGCCGAACAGCACCGAGAACATCAGCACTTGCAGGATGTCGCCGTTGGCGAAGGCGCCGACCACGGTGTTGGGGATGACGTTGAGCAGGAAGCCGACGGTGGTCTGCTGCGCGCCGGCGGCGGCATAGGCAGCCACGCTGCTGGCATTCAGGGTGCTGACGTCGATGTGCATGCCAGCGCCGGGCTTGACCACGTTGACGACGACGAGGCCGATGATCAGGGCGATGGTGGAGACGATTTCGAAATACAGCAGCGCGTAGCCGCCAGTCTTGCCGACCGACTTCATACTCTGCATGCCGGCGATGCCGCTGACCACGGTACAGAAGATGATCGGGGCGATGACCATCTTGATCAACTTGACGAAGCCGTCACCCAGGGGTTTGAGGGCGACGCCCGTTTCCGGGTAGTAGTGGCCGAGCAGGATGCCGATGGTGATGGCAATGATCACCTGGACATACAGGGATTTGTACAGCGGCTGACGTGTCGTCATGGCTCATTTTCCTCAAGTGTGCCGGTTCACCCTTCCCAGGGTGGTGGGGCACCTGAATCGCTAACCCTCCTGCACTTGGAGGGATTTGTCGTTGTGTTCGAGCTGCCTGGGCAGGCCTCTGCGAAGTTCAATAGCAAGGGTGGTGCCAAAATGCCCACGAAGGGTGCAAGGGCCGTATTTGCTAGGGATAAATGCCCAACGACAGGGCGATTTGGCGGAGGAAGGCTGGCGGATTTCCGCCCGATGGCGGGATTTGTACAGGGGGGGCTGGCGGAAATCCGCCCTTGCTGGGCCGCCCTTGGTGGGAGGCCAGCGAAATCAATCGAGATTGAAGGTGATCCTGAACGCCGCGCCGCCCAAAGGCGAATCCCCCAGGCTCAGCTCGGCGTCATAGCTGTCGACGATATCCTTGACCACCGCCAACCCGATGCCCTGCCCCGGGTGCTGGCTGTCCAGCCGCTCCCCGCGCTCGAGAATACGCTCACGCTGGTCGGCGGGCACCCCCGGCCCATCGTCCTCGATGCACAAGGTCAACTGCCCTGGCGTCTGCTCCAGGCTCACCCGCACCTGGCCCAGACTCAGCCGGTAGGCGTTTTCCAGCAGGTTGCCGAGCATTTCCAGCAACGCACCCTGCTCCATCGGCACCTGCGCCGCATCGGGCAACGCCAGCACCACGCTCACCCGTTTATCCCGGTAAACCTTGGCCAAGGTGCTGCACAGGCTGTCGAGCAGCGGCCGCAACCTCACGCTGTGGCGTACCAGGCCACTCTTGCGCAGGCTGGCACGTTGCAGTTGGTAGTCGATCTGCTGGCTCATGCGCTCGATCTGGCTTTGCAGCACCCGCGCCTGCTCGCGCTCGCCGCTGCGTTGCTGCAGGCTTTCACCCACGCCCTGCAGCACTGCCAGCGGCGTCTTCAGGCTGTGCGCCAGGTCATCCAGCGAGTCACGGTAGCGCGTGCGTTGCTCACGCTCACTGCGCAACAGGCGGTTGAGCGAGCGGGTCAGGCGCAGCAGCTCGCGAGGGTGCTCGCCGCTCAGGCCCTCGCGCACGCCCGATTCCACCTCGTCCAGCTCATGGCTTAGCCGGCGCAACGAGCGCAGGCCCCAGGTCAGGCCAGCCCACAGCAGCACCATGAGCGCCAGCAATGCAGCGCCGAACCCCAGGTAGAGCTTTTCGCGCAGGCCATTGAGGGTAGCCTTGTACTCACTAAGCGGTTGCAGGGCGACAATGCTGTAAGCGGCGCTCTGACCACCCAGCAGCTTGATCTCGACGTCGTACACGAAGAACTCTTCGCCGTCGGACTGGTGAATGCGGGCGAACTCGTTGCCGCGCCCGTCATAGCGCGGGCGGTAGTTGATGTGCCGGTCAGCGGTGGCACGCGACTGCCAGACCAGGTTGCCATCACGGTCGAAAATATAGCCAAGCAGCCCGGTGTACGGCAGGTTATAGCGCTCGTCCGGGAGCAACGCAGGCATCTGCAACTGCCCATGTTCGATACGCGCAGCGGAAATCAACGTGGTCACATCCGAAGCCAGGCGCTGCTCGATCGATTCCTGCAGGGCCAGGCTGAAGGCCTTTTGCAAGGCCGGCAGCAGTGCCAGCATGAACAGCAGTGCCAACACTGCGGCAGCCAGCATCAGGCGCACCCGCAGCGAGCGGATCATCGGCAGCGCTCGGTGAACAGATAGCCCAGGCCACGCACCGTGTCGATGGGTTTGAAGCCGTGCGCGCCTTCAAGCTTGCGGCGCAGGCGGCCAACCAGCACTTCTATGACATTGGGGTCGCGCTCCTCATCCCCAGGGTACAGCTGCTCCATCAGTCGGTCCTTGGCCACTACCTGCTGATGATGGCGCATGAGGTATTCGAGAATGCGGTATTCGTAGGCGGTCAGTGCCAAAGGCTGTTCGTCGAGGGTGGCCTGCTTGCGGTTGAGGTCGAGCACCAAGGGGCCTGCGGCAATGGTTGACTGGGTAAAGCCACTGGAGCGGCGCAACAGGGCATTGAGCCGCGCTTCGAGCTCTTCGAACTGAAACGGCTTGACCAGGTAGTCGTCGGCACCGGCGGCCAGGCCTTCGACCTTGTCCTGCCAGTTGCCTCGAGCGGTAAGGATAAGAATGGGGAAGGTCTTGTCCTGGCTGCGCAGGCGCGTGATCAGCTCCAGTCCACTGATACCAGGCAGGCCCAGGTCGACGATGGCCAGGTCGAAGTGGTATTGCCCAGCCTGGTACAGCGCCTCCTCGGCGTCGGCAACGGCTTCGACCACATGGCCACTTTCGCCCAGGCGGGTGTAGAGGTGATGGCGAAGCAGGGCTTCGTCCTCGACCACCAGCAGTTTCATGTGCAGCTCCTTGTGTGTATTGCCTATACCGGCCTCTTCGCAGCACAAGGCTGCTCCTGCAGAAACATCACCCCTGCAGGAGCAGCCTTGTGCTGCGAACGGGCCGGTACAGGATAACGCGGCTCGCCGATCAGAACTTGTAGCTTGCTGCCAGATAGGTCTGCGCGCTGCTGGTCAGGCGCAGAGTGCCGTCCTTCGGCCCGCCATGCGCACCCACTTCGGTTGCAGCATTGGTGCGCAGGTAACGGTAGCCCAGTTCGACCGAGGCCTTGTCGGTGATGTCCTGAATCACGCCGGCCTGCAGGCCGTAGGCATAACCGTAGTCGGTATCGCGGCTGGCGCCTGGCGACTCCTGGCTGAGCTTGGTCATGCCCAGGCTGCCACCGCCGAACAGTTTGGTGGTATCGCCCACCGGCAGGAACAGGTCATAGCTGCCCAGCAGGTTTTCCTGGCGCAATTTCAGGCCGCTGTGGTCGCCCGAGACATTGTCATAGGTCATGTAGTAGCGGCCTTGGTCGTTGATCTTGCCCACACGCACACCCCAGGTGTTGTCCTTGCCAATGATACCGTCGGCGTTGAGGTGGTCGGTGTTGCGCTGCAGCAGGCCGGATTTGCGAACTTTGTCGCTGGTCTGGCCGTAGGTCAGGCTGGCGAAGTTATCGTCTGCGGCCTGGGCGGAGGTGATGCCAGCGGCGCAGACGGCCATGGCGGCAAGCAGGGTATTGAAGGTTTTCATGGCTGGATACTCCAGTTGGGTGCGCTGTTTCGGTCTGGAAGCTAGAGTAAGCAGGGCACCCTGAACCGCGACTGAACCCTGGCTGAACCCCGGCTGAACGAACCGATTGCAGAACAAGGAGTAGTGACCCATGCGTGCCCTGCTGGCCTTGACCCTGATGTGCAGCGCCGTCCTCGCCCAAGCGGCGGTACAAACCCGCGAAATCCCCTACCAGGATGCCGACGGCAACCGCCTGGTCGGCTATTACGCCTACGATGATGCCGTCGAGGGCAAGCGCCCCGGCATCGTCGTGGTGCATGAATGGTGGGGGCTGAACGACTACGCCAAGCGCCGTGCCCGCGACCTGGCAGCACTGGGCTACAACGCGCTGGCCATCGATATGTATGGCGACGGCAAGCACACCGAGCACCCGCAGGACGCCCAGGCGTTCATGGCCGAAGCGATGAAAGACCCGGCAGCGGCAGCCAGGCGCTTCGACGCCGGCCTCGAGCTTTTGAAGCTGCAACCGAACACCAACAAGCATGAGCTGGGTGCTGTCGGCTATTGCTTCGGTGGCAAGGTGGTCCTCGATGCCGCGCGGCGCGGCGAAAAACTGGACGGTGTGGTGAGCTTTCATGGCGCCCTGGCCACCCAGACCCCGGCAAAACCTGGCGTGGTGCGGGCCGATATCCTGGTCGAGCATGGTGCGGCGGACAGCATGGTCACGCCGCAGCAGGTTGAGGCGTTCAAGGCCGAGATGGATGCTGCGAAGGCCAACTACCAGTTCGTCAGCATTGAAGGCGCCAAGCACGGGTTTACCAACCCCGATGCTGACCGGCTGAGCCATGGCGACCATGGTGGGCCCGACATTGGCTATAACAAGGCGGCGGACGAAAGCTCCTGGGCGGATATGCAGGCGTTCTTCAAGAAGGTATTCAAATAAAGATTGTCGCGGGCCGCTTGCGGCCCCAGCAATCCCACCTCCCACACCGCCGCTGCGGCTGGCACAATAGCGCCATGAACACTCTCCCAGCCTGCTGCGCCCCACTCCAGCACCACTGGCCCTTGCCCCGCCCGCTGCCCGGCGCGGTGCTGGTCAGTTGCACGTTCGACCCTACCCGCCTGGCACCCGACGATTTCCAGCGCGCCGGCATCGTGCCAAGTGCCAGCCTGCAACGCTCGGTGGCCAAGCGCCAGGCCGAGTACCTGGCCGGTCGCGTATGTGCCCGCGCCGCGCTGCAGCGCCTGGACGGCCGCGACTACGTACCGGCTACCCATGAGGACCGCTCGCCCATCTGGCCAGCCGGCATTCACGGTTCGATCACCCATGGCCAGGGCTGGGCCGCCGCAGTGGTCGCCGCCGAAGGCAGTTGCCAAGGCCTTGGGCTGGATCAGGAAGCCCTGCTCGATGACGAGCGTGCCGAGCGGCTGATGGGCCAAATTCTCACCGCGGCCGAGCTGGAGCGCCTGGACAGCCACCAGCTCGGCCTGACGGTAACCCTGACCTTCTCGTTGAAGGAAAGCCTGTTCAAGACCCTCTACCCGCTGACCCACCAGCGCTTCTACTTCGAGCACGCCGAAGTACTCGACTGGTCCGCCGAAGGCCTGGCGCGCCTGCGCCTGCTCACCGACCTGTCGCCGCAATGGCGGCACGGCGCTGAGCTTCAGGGCCAGTTCTGCCTGCAGGACGGCCACTTGCTGAGCCTGGTCAGCGTCTGACCTTCACAACGGTGCCTGCTGCCGGGGCCAGTTGAGGCTGAAGCAGGCGCCACCCAACGCGGCACTGCGCCCAACCGAAGCCCTGCCCGCGTGCCAGTAGATGATCCGCCGTACGATCGACAAGCCCAGGCCATGCCCGCCCGAGGCACGGGTACGGCTGTCATCAAGGCGGGTAAATGGCGTGAAGATGCGGTCCCAGACACCCTCGGGGATCCCAGGGCCGTCATCTTCCACGTCGATACGGCAGCGTTGCTGCCCCAACTGGTAGCTCAGACGCACTTCAGACTCGGCATGGCGCATGGCATTGCCGACCAGGTTCTGCAGGGCCCGGTGCAGGTAACGCGGCTCGGCTTCGACCCAGGCGCCCTCGGCATCCGCGCCCTGGCAGTCACCGCGCACCACCCGCACCTCGGCACGCAACGGCGCCAGCTCTCCGATCACCCGATCGAGCAAGGCATCCAGGTCGACCCGCTGGAACTTCAAGGCTGGCGCGCCCTGCTCCAGACGGGCGTAGGTCAGCATCTCGTCCACCAGCTTGTCGAGGTCCTGAATATCGCCGTCCATGCCGGCCAGGTGTTTGGCCCGGGCCTGCTCAGTCGTGGCGCTTTCGATCATTTCCAGGCCAAAGCGCAGGCGTGCCACTGGCGTGCGCAGCTCATGGGACACCGCCCGTACCAACTCGCGCTGCATGGTCAGCGAGCGCTGCAGGTGTTCGGCCATGCCATTGAAGGCAGCGGCCAGGCGCCCTACCGAGTCGGCATCGCCAGCCGGTACGCGGGTATCCAGGCTGCCTTGGGCAATGCGCGTGGCCGCAATCTCCAGCCCTGACACCCGGCGCTCCAGCTGACGCACCAGCAGGTATACCACCAGGCCGATCAAGCACAGGCCTAGGAAGGCAATCAGGATCAGCAACTGCGGCGGGTACGGGTTGAGCTGATACAACGGGCCGATTTCCAGCACCCAGGGAGAGCCCGTCAGCCCGGCGAATACACGGATCGAGTCGCCATCCTTGCCCAGCGCCATCACCGTGTCGCCCTCCTCGACCCGGCGCCGCTGGTCATCGTCCAGGCTGACCCGCTCGATACGCTGCAGGGCGACACCAAAGCCAAAGCCCTTTTCCAGCTTGATCTGGGCCAGGCGCTGCTGCTGTTCGGTTACCGGGTAGCGCACCAGTTCGTCAGCCAATAGATAGAGTGTGGCGCGCGCCAGCTGCTCGCTGATCTGTTTGATCTGCGCGACCAGCATCAGGTCTTCCTGGCCGACCTTGCGCAGTACTTGCGCCGCATGTGGCCCCGTCTTCTCGACTACCACCAGGCCACGGTACAGGCGCGCCCGCTGGCCACCGTCAAGGCTGCGCGCGGTCATTGGCTGCAACGTCAGCGGCACACCAAGCAGGCGCTCCCAGATCAGCAGCGAGCGCTTGCGTTCGGTTTCATTCTGCGTCGCCAGGTTGTCAGCCATCAGGCTGAAGGTTCCCTGGGCCAAGCCCTCGCGGTGCTGTGCGGCGCGTACTTCATTGACCAGGTGCAGGCTGAGCACGCCAAGCAAGGCCACCAGCACCAACACGGCCAGCATGCCGCCGTAGACGCGCAGGAAGATCGAATTGTTCATGGCGCCTCGCCGACAAACAGATAGCCCTTGCTGCGCAGGGTCTTGATCAACCGTGGCTGCAGTGGGTCATCGCCGATCTTGGGGCGGATTTTAGAAATGCGTATATCGATGGAGCGGTCCTGGCCGTCGTAGCCCACGCCCCGCAGTGCGGTGAAAATCTGCTCGCGCGTCAGCACCCGGCCGGCATTGCTGGCCAGCAGCCAGAGCAGGTCGAACTCGGCGCCGGTCAGCTCGATCAATTGTTCGCCCAGGCGCGCCTCGCGCAAGCGGTTGTCGATGTGCAGCGCACCGAAAGCCAGGTCTTGACGTTTGCTGTCCACGGTCTCGCTACGGCGCAGCAGGGCCTGAATGCGCGCCAGCAGCAGGCGTGGGCGCACCGGTTTGCAGACATAGTCATCAGCCCCCAGGTCCAGGCCCTGGACCTGGTCCAGTTCGTCGCTGCGGGCGGTGAGCATCAGGATCGGGCCAAGGTACTGGCTACGCACACGGCGGCAGATGCTCAGACCGTCCTCGCCGGGGAGCATGAGGTCGAGAATGACCAGGTCGGGCTGGCTGTCGACGATGCGCCGCGCGGCGCGGGCTCCATCACCCTCGACACTGACCTCGTAGCCGTTGGCCTGCAGGTACTCGGCAGTGAGGTCGGCCAGACGCTGGTCGTCTTCAACAATGAGGATGCGTGGGGTGGGGTGGTCCATGGCCTCTGCCTTTAATTGTTGTTTTTCTGTTGCCAGTGCGGGCCGTTTCGCAGCTAAAGCCGCTCCCACAGGGACCGCGCCGCTTTCGAAACCTGCGCACTGCCCCTTTAACCTAAAAGCAATATCACAGCCGGATACTACGTCCCGCCCCCGGCACTGCCAACCCACCCACAGCCCCTCGACTGAACCGTTTTTTGTGATAGGGTTCGCGCCCGAAAAAAACTGCCCCGGGGCATCAAGGCGCAGAAAAATACTGCAAACCACTTGGCACAAGGCCTACAGCGAATACCCACCATTCACTCACAAAGTACACACACGTTATCCACAGGCGCTCGCCTTGCAAAGCCCCCAATACCGCATTATCTTGTATCCCGATCGCAGCGAACCACTAGATATAGGGGTTCGTGCAAAATCACACACAAAAGTCAACCCGCAAGATCAAGCGATTTTCCGGGTGGAACTTCAGGTGATTTCAGCAGCCGAACCGCTCCTGCGGAGGCGACCGAGGCAAGCCCTTCCAGGGCCTTGTTCGGGTATGGGTGTTGCAGGCCAGGCCTGGCATCCATCAGCAACAGTTTTTGGGCCCTGCCCAGAACCTTTGACTTCGGCCAGGGAGCGGCAAGCCATTGCCCCTTATTCCTGAGTCTGTCCCGAAGTCGGTACGCCCGCGCGGGCGGATGCGCATGCATTGCGCATCCCCGCCAGGCCATCGAGCAAGTGGACGGAACGGTGGGCGCCCAAAAGGCGCCTGAACAATATAGAAACTGTGGAGACACCCACCCATGCAAACCGACACAACTCGCGAGAACCCGCAGGCCAAGGTGCCGCAGGCCGCCGATTCCAACCAGGATCTGGCCGCCACCGCCCCCGGCCAACTGCGCGTGATCAAGCGTAACGGCACTGTCGTCCCTTACACCGACGACAAGATCACCGTGGCCATCACCAAGGCGTTCCTCGCAGTTGAAGGCGGCACCGCCGCCGCTTCGTCGCGCATCCACGACACCGTCGCGCGTCTGACCGAGCAGGTTACCGCCACGTTCAAGCGTCGCATGCCATCGGGTGGCACCATCCACATCGAAGAAATCCAGGACCAGGTCGAACTGGCCCTGATGCGCGCCGGCGAGCAGAAAGTTGCCCGCGACTACGTGATCTACCGCGACCAGCGTGCCAAGGAGCGTGCCACCCGCGCCAACACCGACGCCGTGGTCGAGCCGCACCCAAGCATCCGCATCACCCTGGCCGACGGCAGCCTGGCTCCGCTCGATATGGCCCGCCTGAACACCATCATCAGCGAAGCCTGCGAAGGCCTGGCCGAAGTCGATGGCGACCTGATCCAGCGCGAAACCCTGAAGAACCTGTACGACGGCGTGGCCATCAAGGACGTCAACACCGCCCTGGTGATGACCGCCCGTACCCTGGTAGAGCGCGAGCCCAACTACTCGTTCGTTACCGCACGCCTGCTGATGGACACCCTGCGCGCCGAAGGCCTGGGCTTCCTCAACGTAGCCGACAGCGCTACCCACCACGAAATGGCCGACCTGTACGCCAAGGCCCTGCCAGCCTACGTCGCCAAAGGTATCGAGTTCGAACTGCTGAACCCGGCGCTGGCCGACTTCGACCTGGAAAAACTGGGCAAGGCGATCAACCACGAGCGCGACCAGCAGTTCACCTACCTGGGCCTGCAGACCCTGTACGACCGCTACTTCATCCACAAGGATGGCGTGCGCTTCGAGCTGCCGCAGGTGTTCTTCATGCGTGTGGCCATGGGCCTGGCGCTGGAGGAGAAAGACAAGGAAGCCCGTGCGATCGAGTTCTACAACCTGTTGTCGTCGTTCGACTACATGGCCTCGACCCCGACCCTGTTCAACGCCGGCACCCTGCGCCCGCAGCTGTCCAGCTGCTACCTGACCACCGTGCCGGACGATCTGTCGGGCATCTACCACGCGATTCACGACAACGCCATGCTGTCGAAATTCGCCGGTGGCCTGGGCAACGACTGGACCCCTGTGCGCGCACTGGGCTCCTACATCAAGGGTACCAACGGTAAATCCCAGGGCGTCGTACCGTTCCTGAAAGTGGTCAACGACACCGCCGTTGCCGTCAACCAGGGTGGCAAGCGCAAGGGCGCCGTGTGTGCCTACCTGGAAACCTGGCACCTGGACATCGAAGAGTTCATCGAGCTGCGCAAGAACACCGGTGATGACCGTCGTCGTACCCACGACATGAACACCGCCAACTGGATCCCCGACCTGTTCATGAAGCGTGTCTTCGATGACGGCAAGTGGACCCTGTTCTCGCCTTCGGAAGTGCCAGACCTGCACGACCTGACCGGCAAGGCCTTCGAAGAGCGCTACGAGTACTACGAAGCCCTGACCGAGTACAACAAGATCAAGGTGTTCAAGACCATCCAGGCCAAAGACCTGTGGCGCAAGATGCTGTCGATGCTGTTCGAGACCGGCCACCCATGGCTGACCTTCAAGGACCCGTGCAACCTGCGTTCGCCGCAGCAGCATGTGGGCGTGGTCCACAGCTCCAACCTGTGCACCGAGATCACCTTGAACACCAACAAGGATGAGATCGCGGTCTGCAACCTGGGCTCGATCAACCTGCCGAACCACATCGTCGATGGCAAGCTGGACACCGCCAAGCTGCAACGCACCGTCAACACCGCTGTGCGCATGCTCGACAACGTGATCGACATCAACTACTACTCGGTGCCGCAGGCGCGTAACTCGAACCTCAAGCACCGCCCGGTCGGCCTGGGCATCATGGGCTTCCAGGACGCACTGTACCTGCAGCACATCGCCTACGGCTCCGACGCTGCCGTCGAGTTCGCCGACAAGTCGATGGAAGCGGTCAGCTACTACGCGATCCAGGCGTCCTGCGACCTGGCCGACGAGCGTGGCGCCTACGAGACCTTCCAGGGTTCGCTGTGGTCCAAGGGCATCCTGCCGCTGGATTCGCAACAGATCCTGATCGAAGCCCGTGGCCAGAAGTACATCGACGTCGACCTGAACGAAACCCTGGACTGGGCGCCGGTACGTGCCCGCGTACAGAAAGGTATTCGTAACTCGAACATCATGGCCATCGCGCCAACCGCGACCATCGCCAACATCACCGGCGTGTCGCAGTCGATCGAGCCGACCTACCAGAACCTGTACGTGAAATCGAACCTGTCGGGCGAGTTCACCGTGATCAACCCGTACCTGGTCCGCGACCTGAAGGCCCGCGGCCTGTGGGACTCGGTCATGATCAACGACCTGAAGTACTACGACGGCTCGGTGCAGCAGATCGAACGTATCCCGCAAGAGCTGAAAGACCTGTACGCCACCGCGTTCGAAGTCGAGACCAAGTGGATTGTCGACGCAGCTTCCCGTCGCCAGAAGTGGATCGACCAGGCTCAGTCGCTGAACCTGTACATCGCCGGCGCCTCGGGCAAGAAGCTGGACGTGACCTACCGCATGGCCTGGTACCGTGGTCTGAAAACCACCTACTACCTCCGTGCCCTGGCCGCGACCAGCACCGAGAAGTCGACCATCAACACCGGCAAGCTCAACGCCGTTTCCAGCGGTGGCGACAGCGCCCCGGTTCAGGCAGCCGGCCCTGCGCCAGTGCCAAAGGCCTGCGCGATCGACGAGCCTGACTGCGAAGCCTGCCAGTAAGGCCTGAATGCCGCGCGGGGTGCCTACGGGTGCCCCGCGCGGCATTTTTGTATCCGCGCATCAGAGAAATCTTGCCCTTTGCCCACCGCTCGCGCGGCTCGGTAAAAGAACAAGACCTCTCGAACAGGACATTAGCCCATGGCGCGGAAAAAAAAGACAACTCGCAAGATTGGTCGCAATGCTGAAACCGGGCGTTTCACCACGGTCGCAGAAGCACGCAACAACCCCAAGACACACATTGTCGAAACGCTGCACACCCGTGGCAGCGGCCTCGTGTCGCATGGGGGTGTGAAGCGCCCCCAGGATTGCAGCAGCGCCGCATGATCGCCGGGGCCGCTTTGCGGCCCTATCGCGACACAAAGCCGAGCTTACAAAGATCGCGCCAACACCACATAATGTGTGAAAAAAATAAAATGGCACAATATGTAGTGCCATTCGCATTTTGCCGCTACACTCCCTCCCCGTAGCAAACGACACGAACCAGGTGAACGGACGCACGCAATTCCGGTCGAAATAGTTACGCTCGCCCGCAAGAGACGCGCCCCGATCGAAGGCGAAATCCTATATACTTCGCCCCCTCTGAAAAGAGCACCTTTCAATTGTCCTGGCCCCTCCCAGAGGCCTGGCCAGGTACAAGCCAGAACACATTCAGATGTAAACGAGAGTCAGCCTCTCGAGCTGTCCATTCGCCGTTACGGCCTTGCGTCAGGCATCACATTCTTAAAATCCAACCGGTTGCCCCAGGGCGACCCTCAAGCAGGAGCCAAACCATGCTGAGCTGGGACGAATTCGACAAAGAAGACGGCGAAGTAGCCGCCAAAGGCAATACCCCTGCGCAGGCCGCTGCCGCCGCCACTCTCGACAAGCTCGACAGCGCCGGTGGTGCCGCCGCCCTGGAAGCCCGTGCGGCCACCGCTTCTGACTCCGAAGCCGTCAAACGTGCCAAGGCTGCCCTGGATGCCCTCGACGTTGCCGAAGGCCTGGCCGAGCTGGAGGGTTCCTCGGCCCGTGTTGCAGTTGACGAAAAACGCATGATCAACTGCCGCGCCGACCTCAACCAGCTGGTACCGTTCAAGTACGACTGGGCCTGGCAGAAGTACCTGGACGGCTGCGCCAACCACTGGATGCCGCAAGAGGTCAACATGACCGCCGACATCGCCCTGTGGAAGAGCCAGGACGGCCTGACCGAAGACGAGCGCCGCATCGTCATGCGCAACCTGGGCTTCTTCTCCACCGCCGACTCGCTGGTTGCCAACAACCTGGCCCTGGCGGTGTACCGCCTGATCACCAACCCCGAGTGCCGCCAGTACATCCTGCGCCAGGCCTTCGAAGAGGCGATCCACACCCACGCCTACCAGTACTGCATCGAATCGCTGGGCATGGATGAAGGCGAGATCTTCAACATGTACCACGAGATCCCGTCGGTCGCGAAAAAAGCCGCCTGGGGCCTGAAGTACACCCGCGCCATCTCCGACCCGGAATTCAACACCGGCACCGTCGAAACCGACAAAGAGCTGCTGCGCAACCTGATCGCCTACTACTGCGTGCTGGAAGGCATCTTCTTCTACTGCGGCTTCACCCAGATCCTGTCCATGGGCCGCCGCAACAAGATGACCGGCGTGGCCGAGCAGTTCCAGTACATCCTGCGTGACGAGTCGATGCACCTGAACTTCGGTATCGACGTGATCAACCAGATCAAGATCGAAAACCCGCACCTGTGGGACGCGGCGATGAAGGAAGAAGCGACCCAGATGATCCTGCAAGGGACCCAGCTGGAAATCGAATACGCCCGTGACACCATGCCACGCGGCGTGCTGGGCATGAACGCGGCGATGATGGAGGATTACCTCAAGTTCATCGCCAACCGCCGTCTGACTCAGATTGGTCTGAAAGAAGAGTACCCAGGGACTACCAACCCGTTCCCTTGGATGAGCGAAATCATGGACTTGAAGAAGGAGAAGAACTTCTTTGAGACGCGCGTGATCGAGTATCAGACTGGTGGTGCACTGAGCTGGGACTGATCGTCCGGGCCTTATTTTTCAGCGAGAACCGAACGAATTTCAGATTTTCCGAATTCTCGCACCAAATAAGCGCATGAAATGAAAAAAGCCACCTGAGCCGCAAGGGCCAAGGTGGCTTTTTCGTATAAGCCGAAGAACGGCTAAACCCCTACCCGCTTCAGCGCTCTGATTTCATCCCGGATTTTTGCCAGAAGCTCGTCCACATCGCCCTCCTGACCGACCTGCATCAAGACAATCAGGGTCGCAGGATTCACTCCTAGTCGCTCCGCAAATTCTTCCATTTTTTCGATCGTTGGACTGCGAATGCCACGCTCAATTGTGGAAACGAAGGATTGGCTCGCCCCCAGCTGCTCTTGTGCGATCTCCTTTCGTACCCGCACCTCCTTAAGCGCGGAGCCAAAAGCCAACTTGCGTTCCATCTTGTTACCCACAAAAGGAACGATAAAGCCCTGATGTGGACTCAAACGCTATGCTGTATACAGCATATATGAGAAAATTCGTTGTACTCCTAAATAATCAGTACGACCCACTCCGTCTCCGTTTCGATTGAGGTTTCAAGCCGTGTTTGTTTCAGATCCCCAGGAAGAGGTCATCACTCTTATAGGCAAGGTCGACCCCAGCCACAAGAGTTGGCCTAGAGTTGATACTAGCGAAACATTCTTCCAGGTTCATACTAAGCAACAAGGGGACCCCAAGCTCACCTTCGGCGTAATATTGTTGGCGACCCCGCGGGCGCTCCTGGATTTTCTGAAATGCTGTCAGCGGGATGAGCAAATACGAATTGTACAAATTATTATATCAACCCCTCCTCATGCTAACCGGTCCAGGAAATGGCGCACCGAGGCACTCGCCAAACTTGAGGTAGGCTTCGATGACACCGAAGTACCAAACTCGATCATCTACCACACGATTGACGAAACCTATTATGAGGATCGTGTGTACGGAAAGCGTAGAAACCAAGGCCAACCAGCATTAAAAACAGTATACAAAGCGCGCGCAAGACGCTCGCCAACGCAAGAAAAAATTAACAAGCTGCAGCCACTAGCTAGCAAAAGCGGTGTCCAATGCTGAAACGTACAACGCTCGAAATCATTTTCAGACCTCGCGCTAATTTTGCTCGCGCACGGGACACGCTCTCCCCGCTAGGCCGTTGAGTTTTTTCAACATGAGATCACTTAAACAGCATTAAGCAGATCAAGCAGGCAATCCAGGTGCGACATAATTAAGTCGCACCCCCTAAAATCAGTTACAAGTTACGATTTGAAAACACTATATTTTGCTTCAAAAGCAAAATTAGATGAAACGATTCATCAAAGTTTATCTTCTTTGACTTCCTATTGGATCCATGATCAAATCTGGTCTATAGAATATCCACACCAGCTCTTCGGCCTGTGCGGTGAGGGTCAAACATTCAGCAAATCGATGTCAAAAAATCGCCGTCAATTCGGCAGCGAAAAACGGTGCAAGCTCTAGTCTTGGGCAAATTTCACCGCGCACTTCTGTGAGCACCCTTAGGGATTTCATCCTACGACCGCGCTCATTATTTATCAGCTAAAAATTTACAACCTGCAACCCTACCATCTTCATTGCCGGTACATCTAAAGAGATTGGTTCTGGCAGCGCCGGAGCAGCAGGAAGCATATGCGTTATACACGCGAAAGAATGGAGCTATTAAACCATTCCTACGCCTTATGACCTTGGGCCACACTTCTGACGAGACTCGACCATGATTACACAAGATGAATCAACCAGGCGCAGTAGCTGGGAACGCCTACTTCTGCGCGCTGCGAGCAGCATCTCTTTGACTGCCAGCCAATACAAGGTGATTGAGGATCGCTACTCACAGCTGCAGAGTATCCTCTCGGCCTCCAAAGACCCTTTGCTTGAGGGTGCGCATATCTTCCCTCAGGGTTCAATGCGCCTCAAGACTACGATCAATCCAGTCAAAGATGCCCCCAAAGATCTCGGCACGATCGATGCTGATGCCATCGTCTGGCTACCCAATGCCGGTGATGCAGATGCCGACACGGTTCTAGCAGCTATAGAACAGCGCTTCCGTGAAGGCAGCCGAGTGCAATCGGATATTGTCCAGCTGCGCCGAGGAATCCGTATCGAGTACGCAGACGAAAACCCTGGATTCCACATTGACATCACACCTGCGCGTGCGGTGCAGGGGAATAACGAGAGTAACGGTCAAGGAAAACTTGAAGTACCTGACCGTGTCACAGGCTGGAAGGCCAGTAGCCCAATCCCGTATGCCGACTGGCTACATAGCGCTTCGGAGCAAAAAATCTCGCTGGAGCTCCTCAAGAGCTTTGTGGCCAATGAGAGTCGAGCCATGGACTCTGCCACACAAGAGCCCCTTCCCTCGTATCAGGAGTACGACAAGCTCGATCCTTTGCGAGCCACCATCAAACTGCTTAAACGGCACCGCGATGAATGGGCAATTGAAACGCGAAATGAGGATTACCGCCCTATTTCTGCCGTGATCACCACCTTGGCAACTCATGCCTACCTCAAGGTGGTAAAAGAGTCACATCACACTCCACTGACCCCGATCGATGCGATCCTCAAGATTGTGGAAAAAATACCTGAGGAGATCAAAGTCTTTGCTGGGAAGTACTATGTGGTGAACCCTCGAGATCCCGGTGAAAACTTTGCGGAGAAATGGAATAGGCCTGAGGAAGGACACAAATACTGCCAAGCCTTTGACAATTGGCATGCGAGTGCATTGGTTGCCTTTATGCTTGGCCTGCAGCCCCACGACAGCGCTGACTCATTCGCCAACGTCATGAAGCGAAGCTTCGGGATCGGCCAGAGTGTGATTACAGAGGTCAACAACGAAATTCCGGGGCACTGGACGATGGCTGGTCGAAAAGTTGGGACTACCAAAAACATCTTAGCCGCTACTGCAATCTTTGGCAGCTCGAGCCACGCCACTCCACAAACGAATGTGAAGCCAGTTGAACGCCTCGGTTAAGCCCAACCTATCCACGGCCGTGGAGCGTGGCATCGCCGCGCTTCGCGCATTTATAGGCGAGGAAGTTGCGACTACGATCCTTAGAACCACAGATCGAAAACAAGGCGAAGCCGCCAGCTTTCTGTTGCCTCTCCCACCCGACTACACCGGCATTGAAAGGCAGCTGCGCATAGCGTTTCCAAACCAGTTTCCATTGGTCTCGCTGAGGATCCAAGTCGAGCCGTCCCCCTGGCTCGCATGGCCGCATGCCACTAGATCCGGGCTCTGTCTGCACGGTTTCCGCGAAAGGCCAATTACGGGAGATCCGGAAACAGTGGTACAGGACTGCCTCGTACGGCTTGGGGCAATTCTTGAGTTTGTTCGAACAGATGCCGATCCTGCATTGCGTGACACTGAATTCGAAAAAGAATTTACCTCGTATTGGAACATGCAGCTTGATATTTCTCCTCAAGATGTCTTGCTGCTGGAGAGGCCTAAGGCGGCATCAGAACTGTTTGCAACCAGCGACCCTCGCCCTGGCCGACGCACCCGTACCGCCTGGCTTGCACCGGATGTGCAATTACTCAGAACGCATATCAACCGTACGCTTGGGTTAAGCGCGAAAATCAAAGCACCAGCAGTCGCAGGCTTCTATCTGAAGTTGCTGACCTACCCCGATATCCAATGTCCAACTCCTGATCGCTTGCTGGAATGGCTGACACCGCACCTCAGCCCAGACGATAGCAAGCAATTCCTGGCCTGGTTCTCCGGAAAGGGCTCACTGGCCAATCGGTGGCTTGTACTTGAGTTACCCGGCCCCACAGGAGCGCCTCTGTATTGCCTAGATGTCCGTTCTTACAGTAAACAACCAGACCATGGCCGCTGGTATGGCTTTCGCTCAGCTCGGCGATGGTCAGGCAAGAATCAGCCATCCCACTCGCCTGTTCTGGTGAGGGGCGCCATCCTCAATGTGTTAGATCGGGATGACATTCTTTCCCGCGACCTCAGCGGTACCGCCAAGAGTCTGGAAAAGTCCAAAGTAGTAATGGTCGGCGTCGGCTCGCTGGGGAGCACTGTTGCCTTACAATTGGCCCGCTCGGGCGTGGGAGAGCTCGTCCTCATCGACCCTGACATCCTAGAGTCTGCGAATCTGGGACGTCATGTACTAGGGGCCGACGATCTCGCTCAGTCAAAAGCGACTGCTCTTGCCGAAAAGATTACGCATGATCTGCCTACCGTTAAGGTCACAGCCTTCATGGATTTCGCTGAGCTCATGCTGCTCAAGATGCCGGAAATTTTCGACAATGCAGACATGGTGCTTGTCACCACTGCAGACTGGTCATCGGAAGTAGCCCTGTGGTTCCGCAAAGCGCAAGCCGCAGGCTGGAATCTCCTGCAAGCGTGGAGTGAGCCTCACTCGTTTGTTGGGCATGCGCTCTTAGCGCCACAGGGGCAGCATGATGGACGCCCCTTGTTCGATGACACTGGTAATTTCAACTTCAAGTACACCGAGTGGCCGAACGGTGGCGGGGTGGTTTCACTGCCGGCGTGTGGCCAAACCTTCATCCCTGGAGGCGCCTCAGGCATGGTCAACGTGGCGTCGATGGTTACCCAAGTAGCATTGCGGGGTCTTACCGGGCAGATCACCAAACCTGTGTGGACCACAAGTATCTATCGACCTCAGGACATTCCTACTCATGAGGGCACTTACAGCGGGCCACCCTTAGCAGATGGCGTCCAACACATCGTGCTTGAACGTGATTGGCCAGATGCGGAGAGTGGTAAGCAGTGAGTGCTATAGCGTGGGCATGGCAATGGCCTGGCATCGATGTTCGCTTGTCGGTTTCCCAAGCTGTTGCCGAAGTGCTCGATCAGTACAGGCAACGAACGTGGAGAACTGAAAGAGGTGGTCAACTGTTTGTCGACCTGGCGAACCCCGCTGGATTGATCATGAGCCTCGCCACACCGCCACATGCAAGAGACCGCGCTGGATGGTCCTGGCTGGAACTCGACGCTGACCGCTGCCGCAGGGAAATTGAATCGGCCAATGCACAAGGGCTTCGGCTTGTGGGGTATTGGCATACACATCCGCAAACCGTTCCGGCGATTTCACCCACAGATATAGCAAGCTTTTCTCGATTCGCAGCACGCTACGCGCAGGAACTACCTCACCCGATCGCAGTGATTGTAGGCCTATCCCCAGAACCCGACGGCATCAAGGCGTGGTTGTTCCGTGACGGGAAATGCGTGGAAGCCGCCTTGGCCAACTGATCAGGGCAGCGCTGCCCTACGCTGCAGCATCAACTGGAAAAGCTCTGCCTGATAGCGCGCGTCATCCAGCGCATTATGCGTGGGAGATGACTGCGGTAGTAGATTTGCACTCATGTGCGATGATTTGGTCTGCTTCCAATCGAGATTGAAAGCCCCCATGTAATAGGCCTTGATATCAAGTGCCGCAAACCCGAAGGGGTTCTCCCCCACATACTTATGAAAGTAATAATTGACAAACGACCAATCAAAAGGAGCGTTAAGACCGACAAATACAGCTCTTTGACCGGGCAGACTGACATTGGCCAACCATTCCGCAAGCCTCTGCATCGCTTGTACGGGAACAATTCCTGTAACTGTCAACTCCTGCAGATCGAATCCCGTTACAGCCACCGCTTCAGGATCGTGCTTGGGGCTGTCTGGCTTTAGTTCCAGGTAGATAGCCTGATCTGGGCACCCGACAACACACGCCCCAAGGGAGAGCATGCTGTACTCTCCAGGGATCGGGCCCGAAGCCTCAATATCTATAGAAATATAAAGTTCTTCAGTGCTCATTCCCTTACCTCCTGGATAGACACCTGACGATCTGCAGGGTCGAATTCTCTATGCTACTAGAACACAGGCTAGCAGCCGAGCATATTGGAATATGGCAATAAGTATTTAAACGCCAAATAGCTCGTCCACGCAATCCGGAATTTTTGGCGTCTTTGAGAGCACCAAACAGCGTGTAGTACCGACAAACTCTTCAATCAGATAGAGCGAATCCCCAACGTCAGCGCCAAGCTCTTGCAAGGCTTGGTCGGGTATGCGGATGGCTCCGTCTCCATCCCAGTCTTCAATGGTTATTCTGAATCGAGTACTCATCGTCGCTCCAAAATCCGCCACGCATAGAAAATCCCACAAGACCCAAATCCTGCTCAGCACCTGACTCGCTCAAGGCAGCACTCATTTGCCTGCCTTGAAGGGTACGGTGGCCGCCAATCTGGGCCACCTTGTTGGGAAACAGGATCAGTGAGGGACTCAAGAAAGCCAGGACTCTACGGTACCGGCACCGTACTGAGCTTTCCATTCTTTCAGGGTACGATGATTCCCACCCTTGGTTTCAACCACCTCTCCCGTGTGGGGGTTTTTGAAGACCTTCATTTGACGAGGTTTTCGAGCATTTTTGGCCGGCAGGACTGCTACTACTGCACGAGCGCTGGGGTCCAAAATCTGAATTACGTCGCGCAAGCTGTAACCATATTCTCCCAACAAAGAACGCAGCTTTCCTTCAAATTCGATTTCTTGCTTCAGCGCGCTGTCATTTTTCAAGCTTTCCAGCTCGGCCAGCTGCGCCGCAAGCTTTTGCTCAAGGGCACGAAATTCAGCGAGTTTAGACATGAAAATAACCTTCAGTGAGTAAGTCTAAACATTCAATCATTAGCTTGCTTAGCATGTCAACCTGATGCAATCATCTATGCCCGACGAAAAAACGAATCCAAAGTGCGCAAGAAATTTTACCTATCCGGACAGTTTGATATCATTCTCACCAACGCTTATAGTTTTTCCGACCTGTTGAATTGCTAAATCTATTAATTTCACCCTAGCCCGCCCGATCAACTAACCACCTGCAGTCAGTTTTAAGATTGCGGCAGCCAACCAGACCTAGGATGTACTTATGCTTAAGGAAGAATTGCTGAATTGGGGAAGAAAGCTAGTCGACTGGTTTGTGCGCCCCAAAAACCTGGGCGTAACGCTGATCCGCAGCGGCGCTTTAGTCATAGGCCTTTCGCTTGCCGGCGGGATCGTCGGGCAAATTGTGTATAAAAGCGATTCGACCCAGCTACAGGCCAGCGTAGACACCTCAGGCGGACCTGCCACCTGGATCAGCCTGACTGCATTCGGCGTTGGCGTACTGATGATTGTGCTTGGGGTTTGCATCAACCTGCACGACCGTCAGCAACTGGCCCGTCAACGGGTACTGATCCTCGAGCAAAAAGGACTTTTCAAAATCGATAGCCCTTTGGACACCACGGTCAAGAACACTATTGGAGGTAACGTCGACACCATCCTCGTCGATATTCGCGAAGGCATTACCGAGGGCCGCATCACAAGCCCAGAGGCGGCCCTGAAAAAGGTGGTGGACGGAAGGGGTGATCTGGTCCGACGCCTTGATGGGCAGAACAAAGATGATATTGAGATCGTCTACGGCGGACTCATGGCAGTGCCATTCACGTTTTTGACTGGGTGCCTCATTGATGACGCGGGAGGCAAAATTAAGGTCTTTGATTGGGACCGCCTAGGGGCCGGACAATGGCGCTTGATTCAGAGCGGCGTTGACGACAATCAGCGGCTTCAAGCTGCGTCTTCTATCGCCGGAGAGGTAGAAGAAGTCGTCCTGGCGCTTTCGATTTCTTATCCGGTAGACGAGGCCGGCATCGCAACCACTTTCCCAGAATTGCCTGTTTTGCACATGAAAATGGACGATCTCTCGTCCAACGCCCACTGGTCCCTTGAAAAACAAAGCGCCTTAGCAGAACAATTCCTGCAAGTTGTGAAGGGCTTGTTAGCTAAAGGGGCCAAGACAATTCACCTGATCATCGCCGCGCCAAACAGCGTGGTATTCAATCTGGGGCGTATCTATGATCGGAGACTGCTACCTTCGGCCATTGTCTATCAATACGAACGGTCATCCAGTCCGGCGTTCCCCTGGGGGGTTGCCCTTCCCTCTCACGCGCAGGATGAGCCATCAATTTTTCGATACGAGGTGAAAAGAGCAGCAGAACCACTGTCTTAAACTACGCAGTAAGAAACCGACGAGTTTGTTGGCCGGCTGGCGTGCTGATCCACACCTACGCAGTTGGCCATCCGTGATGAGGACATCACCCGCGACCGCAAGAGGCTGACCGCCGCACTAGTGAGCATCCTCAAACCATATCTCTTTGTAGGCTCGTTTTATATCCAAGCGGGAAAGCGTGCGCCGAGCGGCATGAGCACGAGCATGAAGGCCGCAAGCCGCGAAGCGGCGTCCGCAACCGCAGATACAAGAAAGCTTGTTCGCTCGCCGCCGCTTAAGTGCGAGCATTTTCATAAGCAATCGCAGACTGGCAGAATCAGGCACGCCAAAAATCTTGAGGTAGTCGTCAATCAGGCCCTGCTCCCCATGCTCGAGTTCACCAAAAGGGAACAGTGCCAAGCCTTGCTCACGCAAGCTATGAGCATAAAGAAACGGAATGACGCACTTTTCGACGAAGTCAGTCAAGGTTGGCTTGGCACCGAGGACAAGGCGCTGACTGAGCAGAGAGCCCAGACAGAGTGAGCCATCAGGGTTCACATGATTCACCCTCTCCCTGGCAATTCGACCACCCGTCTCGAAAACCTGAGGCAGCGACTGATCCAAGGGCTTGGCTATGTCGATCTGGACGCGATACTCATCCCCTAACTCCGGAAGCCCTTCCGAAAACGCAGAGAACACTAAACGGCCAGCCAACCTGACAGCACCGGCCACTGTTGGCCGATGCCGCATCATTGGATAGGCGTCTAAAAATGCCTCTATCTCTGGATCGAATGCCCTCAACCGCGACCACTCCATGGCCTCGGCGCCTTGGTAACGACGATCGTGGACGCCGGCGTCGATGCTGCTGAAGCCATGACAGGTGCGCCGACCTGGTTCAATGAAACGTTAACGCCAAGCACGTCTTTCAAGTGGTCGATAAGAGACTGCCCATCGAGTGAGCGGATTTTCTCGAAGTCACGTAGTGCTTGGCGTACCCAGAGTTGGAAGTTTTCCTTCAACCGAAGCTTTTTCCCTTCAAGGGTTGCCCAGCGGTCGGCAAAGTTTTCTTTTGGGTTGACTGGGTTCGGCACCACATTGGCATTTGACTCGACGAAGTGGCTGAGAGCACCTAAGCAGCAGGTGAGGGCCTCTCCAAGCGTCGCGGCGGGCAGATAACTGCTTGCAGCCAGGGTAGTGATGATGACCGAGATGGGCTTGGGATCCGGATCGTCCTTGTACATGACATCCCGATGCCGCTTGAGGAGCTGAACTGCCTGCTGCAGATTAGTTTTTCTTGAGTGGAATGGCACCTCATCAACCTGTGCTTCCATCGTCACTACCGCCCCGGCCGGCCCGACCGGCTCTGGGTCTGACTTCGACTCAAACCATTTGCAGTAACCATCAGGATTGCTTAGAAGCCAGTCATCACTGATTGCCTCGTAGTTAGGGCGTTGATCATCAGTGATGTAAACGGCCAACTCCGCAACATCGTTCGCAAGCACTTGCCTGAAGCCGAAACTCTCCATGGCGATAGAAAGCGCTTGTTTTCTGGCCTCATCCACAGGAACTCCGGGCACTACGTCCATGTGAAAATTCATATCATCCTGGTAGTAGAGACGCCAGCACCGATGCTTCTCTTCCAGATCCTCGCGGATTTGCTTGGCATCACGGTAGCCTTCGAGCTCGAGGCGCACCATTTCCTTGAGTTGTGCCTGGCTGTGAGTATGGCGGAACACTTCCTCCCGCAGCTTGCAGGAGAGGTCTAGATCATAGCTTTCACCCTCCAGCAGCGGCTTGATCGCCGTGCCGAGGGCAAATGACCCCTGCACGAAGATATGGGGATCGTTATCCGCCAGCGTTGACTCCTTGCGGCTGAACCACTCCCCCAACGATTCATACCGGCGCTTAGCTCTCTCATACGCACCAGGTGGCAACTCAAGCGCTTCCACTGCGGTGGTCAGGCTACGTTCTTCATGGTCCACGTTGAAATTCCTTGATTGGGTTGAAGCCGATATTGTCCAGCCAGCGCTCAGAAGGCTTCGAGCTGCAGCTCGTTATGGGGTGGTTCATGTGGAGCAATGATGGTGTGCCGGCCGAGACTGAAGGCCCTGAATGGCGGCTTCTGCGGAGCCATCTGGTACATGTGGATTAGTGGATGCAACCTTGCCTGCAGCTTCATCCCAAAAGCAAAGACTGCAGCTGCCGGGGCGATGGCGCATATACATACTTCCGATGCTTTGAGGACATCAGTGACGTAAGCCCAGGCCTCATGACAAGCCACCCGGTAAGCCTCCATTGCCTTCGGGAGCACAACCACATCAACACCATGGACGCTGGGCTCAATACGGATGCGGGGCATCGACAGAAGCTCTTCATTCAGCGCCGAGTCAGTGATTTCCGCAGTCAATTCCAGAGTGATCAGCACCCTACCCGCGGGCGAAGGGGGCTGGTCTGGCTTAGTCCAAGTGAAGGTCACAGGTGCTGGATTCGTCTCAGGGCGTACCCATGTGCCGTGATTGCGTCTGAAGCTAAATAATTCAACCCGGCGAGCCTCGCCGATCAACCATCCGCCCAGCAACATTGCCGGCATGTTGCCCAACGGAAAGATTGCCAACTGCTCTGCTTGGGTACCAAATGCGCCGTGTCCACGAACCGCTTCGTGGATGTGCAAGATCTGAGACCGGAATGCTCTCAAGAACGACGACCAATAACCCGGGTCATTCACGTCATTGCCGCCCTGGGAGTCGCGTAGCAGGAACTCAGCAACCCTTTCGCTGGTCGGGGTCAACTGAGCTTGCAGCAAAGCCCTACGGGCATCGTGCTGAGAGAACGAGGTGGTTCTACCTGCGATGTCGCCAATGAATGCCAGGGCATGAACCACCGGATACGCCAGTGTCCTGACCTGATGAGTACGCCATTTCACCCGAGACGCAACCATGGCCTCTAGTCGCTCACGCGGATAGCTGTCGGGGTCGACTTTGTCTATTAACCGGTGATGGATGTCGCAGCAGAGCATGATGTTGTTCGGCGACTGCGCCAAGACAGCGGAGAGCTTTTCATCGCCCCGAGGTCCCTTGGCCTTAGCCGCTACGATATGCGCGAGATACCCATAATAGCCGTAGTGGTCACGATCATCCTTGAACAAGACGGCATCACAGCCCTCAAACTCACAAATGCCGGCAGACCTAGAATAGACCCAGTTAACGACCTGGTCTGGCAGGCTAGGCCGTTTGAGGTCGCTAAGCAGAGCCTCACGGCATTTTATGAAGCATGTCAGAGCCCCTTTTGTAGCCTTTGCTTCAGGAAGCGCAGCCAAGCCTTCTGCGAACTGAGTAACGTCGGTAGCAACCACAGGTATATCTGATACAGCATGAAGCTCGAGCTTGATACTGAATGCAGGCCTCGCTGCTGCCCAGGCGATCAAGAACGCCTTGGTGTCCTCCCCCAAATCGCCAGTGACAGCATGATCAAGCGCGCCTGATAACGTGTCGATTCGAACGATTGCAAACCTCCAACCACCCTCCTCGAAGGCCATGATGACCCGACAGTTCGGGGTCTGCTGCCAATACTCCAGAGTGGCCTTCAGGTCCTGATCGTAGAGTGCATCCAACGGTACCGCCATTAGTCCCTCCTGGGAGTAACCACCTTTACGTTTGGCATGGGGATACTGCATCGCTGGCGACACCCAGCGCTTTGAGAGTACGAAATGGCTTCCGCCAAATCAAGATATAGTGTCATTTTTTAGCTAAGGCACAACATGATGTGCTTTATATTCCATAATGATCTATATTTAATTTATTTAATACGCAATATCGAATAACACCTATAACCTACCGGCACCTACCGCCCTTCACAGCGGCGACTGTGGGCATCAATCAGGCCGCGTCGACCACCGGTGAGGCCGTTATTGACCCGTCGCCGGCCAAGGCGCTCTGGAGATCGGCATCGAGCCTTACAGCTTGTAAAGCGATCCTGCAGACCATAAAAAGCCCGCCAAGAGCGGGCTTTTGCCACTGTCCACCAAGATCAACTATCGACGTGATCAGGCAACGTTTTTACCCGCTGAGGCGCCTCACTCTTAAATGGGTGAGTGGTCAGGCTGCCTGTGTTTCCCGTAAGGATCGCGCCATTGCGGTGAGGGGCATACGGCCAGTTGAAGTCGACAAGTGGGCGAGTCGGAATTTTTAGGTTGTATACCTTTGATTCGTCCGAAACATATGCGGTGAGATCCATTACTCCATGCAGCCGGTAGCTGGGGTTCTGGATCACACTGCTGAAGGCAAAGGCGAGAGGGTAAGTCTTGAAGGCCGATATCTGCATCGGCTCATAGCCCGCACCAAATACCGTATGGAATAGGTCTTTCAACATGCCCTGACGGGATGAAGGGTAGAGCCATATGTGGAATTGCAGGCTGGAATGAAGCTCTGCTCGGCCAAGCACGAATCGCCTCAGGTGCCGGATCATAGGTGAGCGTGGCTCGGCTTTGTCACTCAGCGCAATTATATGACCAGCCACAGCGCGGGCAACTTTGTTGAGCTGCACGCCATGCAGGTAGAGCTGTCCCATAACAGGGTATTTCGCCGATTCCAGTGGCTTCGAGGCCGCTTTGTAGGCGTCGATCAATGCAGGATCGAGCTCTGCACCCAGTACCCGATTATTGCAGTCTGAACACAACGTCGATTTCGTTACGCCGTTTTGCGCCAAGAATGTGCCCTGACGTCCCCGGAAGTTCGGATCCACATGCTGCGCGATCCTCGTCACGCGACGCTGCCCGGGAGCTACGAGACTCTTCGGGAATAGATGGTCCTTGGTCATCTTGCCGCGCCTCAGGCACAGATTGCATCGCCGAGGCAGCACAAGACTTTGAGTAGGGGGCGCTACGGTCATGTCAGCCTCGGGCGCGATCGGAAGGCAATCCTTGCGATACTCGCGTTCAACGTTCTCTGTCTTCAATCAGGGTGAAATTACCGCCTAGGTTGGGCGTTCGCTCGGCGGCGCCCTCAAGCCTACGGCCATCGGGCAGCCTCACGACGGCGCGGATCAGTCCGTCGAGTGGAGCCTGATTGGTCGGGTCGTGGAAAATCACCGTCCACCGCCAGTTCGGCTCTCTGAATAGCTGCACGGTAATGCCACTGCAGGTAGCGGACTTTTCGCCGCCGAGCGATCTGTATTTGAGAGTCAGATCGGCTAGACCGTGGTATTCCATAGTGCGCGTCCTTTTTTAGTGCCAGGATTGCCATTATTCATCATGGTCGCCTGCCTTTACGGCCTCGTGTTTCAGGGCCGAGGCTCGGGCATAGCGAAATTTTCCATCTCGCGCTTAACCGTCGAGCAGCTTCACGTACTGGAGCGCTGGCTGTCCCGATTCTTTGTCCGTCGTTTGCTTAGGTTGCCCACTGAGAGTGCGTGTCGCGACGATCTGCGAAGCTAGGTTATCAGCACCAATGATCGCTTCGACATAGAAGCCCGGTGAACGAAGTCTCGGCGCCATATTTTTTTGCAATTCGGCCATACTTGCCTGGACAACCTCTGTCGCAAGACCTTGCCCCCGATACTCGCTATCCGTCGCGTAACCTAACCCGAAGCAAGGCTTTCCATTCAGGGGCTCTGCCAAAACGTAAACGGCGTAGGTTGTCGCCATTGCCCCCGTTACAAGCGCATAAGTCAGACGTTGCACACCAGGTTTTGGGGTGTCATGAAACATATAGAGATTTGCGTGACTGTCGCATTTTGCAAGTTGAATTCTCCCCGCCCTCACCGCTTCCTGGAAGCTTAGAAAACCAATGTGAGGATCGACTATAACTGACATTTAGTGACTTTCCCTGTTTCACTTTGAATTATATGGCGTTCCGCCGTGGTCGGCGTCCAACTTGGCCTAGACGGTTTTGTGACTGTGTCTACGCTTTTCGATTCAACTAGAGAACGCCCGGATTTACCCTGGCTCATAAGGCCCAGGCCTGGGTGCATCCGAGAGATCATCCCTACGTTGCCCAGCCTTGGCCTCGAACTCCGGAATTCCAGAATCCGAGGCGGCGTCCGCATTGCAGGCCTGCCGACAAATAGACCAGGCCGCAGTATGTGCAGCGCTTAGCACCGCCGTTGGCAGCAATCACGTCACGAACCCCATCTGGGAGCATGTTTAACAACCCCTCCTGTATGGTCATTTGACGATCCGACTGACCACCAGAGCATTTATCAGGGCAGTATCCTGGAGGGTAAGTCCGTGGCATTTTTCCTCTATCCCGGCTCGACCGGGTGTGGTTCGGGTTGGAACTGAGCAACTAAACCAAGCGCGGTTTCCACCCGAAGGTCAATAGCGCTGCCCACGTACGCAATGGGCGAGATCCATGGGATAGCCACCATCGCTCAGCAGGAAGGGTTGAAAGGTCCGGTTCGTTCTGCTCAGCTCGTACATCCGACGTAAGGTTTGATCCTGGTAGATACGGAAGAACACTGCGCCAGGCTCTGGGTCAGGGCATGGGGTTGGGGTTGGGGTTGGGGGTTGCTCCATAGTTCCTACTCAGCGAAAGGAGTGGCATCACGATACTTGACCTGTCCAGCATGGATAGCAGACCGGGCCTTGCCAAGGGCAGCACTCTCGGCTTGCGCTGCCGTAGAGCCCTCACCAATGAACCGAGAGTTCGTCATTGAGCCATTGGTTAGTCCAATGATTGCTTCGCACCGGTAATGCCTAGGTGCGATTTTATCGGGTGGTCGCATGGTCACGTCGTGCTTGTCATCAATCCTCTGCGTCCCCATTAGCTTCTCCTCGCTTCCGTCCTAGTCACGACTGATTGATTTTCCATTGGATTGCGCTGGGTTCGCGCTAGAACTTTCGACCAGCCTCCTCCCAACCTTTGTCGGCTGCCTTCGAGATCTTCCGCTGCCCCCGACGCGACCACTTGATCCATCCCCATACAACCGCAACAAACAGTGCGAACGCACCCAGTAGCCAAAAAAAGTTGCTCATACTGCCTACGCACCTCAAGCACGAAAAACGTGCCTTACTTACGGTCTCGGCCCAGCGTGTTCGGAGCTAGGCGGTTTCGCGAACGCCAGCAGGCGTCCTTCCCCCGGTATACAGGGTTCGGCTACCACTGTGCAACGATCCGCCATTGAACCTCCTAGTCGATCCAGCGACTGATAAGCACTTATGACCTGCAGCACCCGGCCCCCCCATGCGCCCCTGATGGTGCTGTACCCATTGAAGCCATAGGGTGAGGAAGCCCTGCCGGGAAATGGGCGACCTGCGACCCAAAGGGCTGCACTATCCCAGTGATACGCATCGACACAGTTCACTCGCCATCGAGACCATGAATACGCGCTTCGAACAGGAGCAGCCAAAACTGGCTCCGTCCATCGAAAGACATCTTGCATGCTAGCATTCCAGTGATGCATGATGTGTTCATAAATACAAACAAGCGGTGCCCATCATGGTCAGCATTGCGTGCAAAGCCCCCTCTACCTTCACGTTATTTCTCCACGTGAAGCGATCCTCCAAAGGCCGCCATCATCGCAGGTCTTACCCGAATCGTTTTCCCAAGCAGTTAAGTCCTTTCGCTTTCTTGAGCTAGAGGTGTCTGCCTATTTAGTGCCCACGGCCTCTGGCCCAATGAAAATAAGGAAAATAGAAATGAGCATGATGAAAGCTGCCCGCCTTCATAAGGTTGGTCCGACCTTCCAACTCGACTCGATCGAGGTCCCTAGACCCCGTGCACATGACGTGGTGGTAGAGGTGAAGGCTTGCAACTTGGTACCTAACCTTCGCAATGTCATCGAGAGCTACTCCACTTGGTTCCCCTACCTCCCGCTTCCGAAGCTGCCGGCGGTTTACGGTTTGGATGCTGCCGGCATCGTCAAAGAAGTGGGAGAAGGCGTGCACGGCATCAAAGTCGGAGACCGCGTGTACGTGAATCCCGGCCGTAGCTGCGGCTCCTGTCATGCCTGTCTGCGCGGTCAGCACATCAACTGCACCGCATTCACCTTCCAGGGCTACTTCGGGTTTGGCCCAGGCTCGCAAGAAATCTTCGAAGACTACCCCTACGGCGGATTGTGCCAATACATGACCGCGCCAGCGTCGGGCTTGGTCAAGCTCCCTGAAGCGATATCCTTCGAGCAAGGATGTCGCTTTGGCTATCTCGGCACAGCCTATTCGGCCCTTCGAAAAGCAGGCGTGTGTTCAGGTCAGTCTGTGCTGATCAGTGGCGCCACCGGAACGCTAGGACTTGGGGCCGTCCTGCTTGCCCTGGCCATGGGTGCTACAAAAATCTTCGCGATGGCCCGAAACCGCCAGTTGCTGGAGCGCGTACGCGCTCTCGCCCCAGATCGCATTTTCACGATTTCCGTCGGCGATGAGCCACTGGGTGATTGGGTTCGGAAGCACACCGATGAGCTCGGTGCTGACGTCTTCATCGATGCGGTTGGCCCGGGCGCTCCTCATGAACTTACCGTTGAGGCGATTGGTGCGCTTCGCCGCGGCGGCCGCATGGTGGATATCGGCGGTATGTCTGAAGATCTACCGGTCCCCATGTTCAAACTCATGTGCTTCCAGATCAGCGTGATCGGCTCCCTCTGGTTCACTGTGGCAGAAGGTCAGGACATGGCCGAAATGGCTGCCGCCGGCACTTTGGATCTTTCGGTATTCGACCAAGAGGTCTTCGCCATCGAACAGGTCAACGAGGCAATGGATGCAATAGCAGACCGCAAAGGCGGTTTCACCAACGTTGTAATCAATCCCAGCCTGGCCTGAACAGCAGTGCCGCTCGATCGAGCGGTGCTCAATCGGAGACCGAACATGAAAGTGAGACGAGTGGTTGCAGGTACGCAGAATGGTAAAGCTGTGTTCCTATCCGACGGTTTAGCGCCTCAGACCTATGAATACAAAAAGGTTCCGGGATTCGCTACCTCTTTAATTTGGCACACGGTGGCGTCTCCGACCGTTCCTGAAGCATTTGACGACCCAGTTCAAGCCACCTCTTCCCTGCTGCCTCAGCCTGGAGAAACAAAGTGTCTGGCGGTGAGTTTCCCGCCTGACTCAATCTTCCAGTCCTCGGATTTCAATCCCGAGGAGGCTCATGCTGAGCAGCAAGGCCACCTACTCGGACTGTATGAATGCTTCGATCCTGAGCGACCAGGTATGCACGCTTCTCCGACAATCGACTACGGCATTGTGGTCAAAGGCCCTCTCGTTCTCGAACTGGACGACGGCCAGATAAGGGAGCTTGCGAGCGGAGACGTCGTGGTGCAGCAAGGCAATATCCATGCTTGGAGAAACCCTGGCACCGAACCTGCGCTGGTTACGTTCGTTCTTATTGGGGCCCATACCAAGCTGTAAAAATACATAGGATAATAACAATGAAAAGTTATGTAACACGCGCTGGCATTGCCAGCGCGCTTGGATCCTCTTTGCTCGTTTCTTCGCTCTGTTACGGAACTGAAAATGGGGATACTGTTTGGCCGCTAGGAGTACAGACCGTTCTTCCGGCGATCTTGCCTCCCCCAGGTGAAACCTCTTTGTACAGCTATACCGCCTACTACAAGGCGGACAGCTTTAAAGACAACAGCGGCAAATCTACTGCACCCGGATTCAGCTTGGAAAACTTTGTTCAAGCCATTCGAGTAGTGCATACATGGGACGTGAAATTCGATAGCGGCGTTACACTCAGCAGTGGAATTATCGGTTCAGCGAACAAGATCAAGGTAGAGGCATTCGGAAATAGTGATACAGACTCCGGCTTCAGGCAGCTGTACCTTACCCCTCTGTATGTCGGCTACTCGCCTTCCGAAAACTTGCACTTGCTAACGGGATTCAGTGCCTTTGTCCCGTTGGGAAACTATGACGGTAATAAGTTAGCGAATAGCCCGCCAGGCTATGCGAGCTATACCCAGGAATTTGACCTAACCTGGTTCCCCCACCCTAACTGGGAGGTCTCGATTGCACCGACCTTCACCATCAATGCGAAGAACGACGAGACCGACTATCGATCGGGCAACGTGTTCAACGTCGACTACCTGCTTGGCTACAGGCTGCAGTCGAATCCCAAGGTTCAGCTGGGTTTGGTGGGGTACTACACAAAGCAGGTCACCGACGATCGCTACGACCACGGTGACCTCGATGACGGGAACCGGCTGAGTAAATTTGCCGTTGGCCCCCAAATCTTCTATGCGTTTGATCAGAAGTCAGGGGTCGTGCTCAAGTGGATGCGTGAGACCGCGGCCAAGAACGGCCCCAAAGGCGACTCTGTATGGCTTGAGTTCGCGTTCCCGCTATGAGGCTAGCTTCTCAGCCTCAGGCATTTTAGATACGACATCCTTCGCCACACTGTGAATATGGCTCGCAGCCGCATTGGCTGCAGCCTTTTTGTTCCTGGTTTTCAGCGCTGCAAGAATCTCATCATGCTCATCAGTAGCAGCTCCCAAGTGCACTTGGAAGCCGCAGGTTTGTACGATGAAAAAGTCGGATAGCTCAAAATTTGCTACTTGGCGTGACGAGAGTATTGGTGATTTCGCCATTGAGTGCAGCACGCGATGGAATTCAACGTTCAAATTGCGATAACTGTCGGCAGCATCGCTGTGAGCTGGATTGATGCTTCTAATTTTGTCGTTGATCTCGGACATCCGCAGCACATCATCAGGGGAGCCACGCTCAGCAGCAAGCCCGGCGATAAGCGCTTCGTTGTTCGCAAACATTTGATAGAAGTCATCAACTTCCAAACGTGTAGGGTGCACAACCTCACATCCCACCTGGGCCGTGATCACGACAAAGCCCCTTTCCTGCAGGCTGTTCAGTGCGGTCATGATTGGCTGACGACTGACACCGGTCTCTTCGCCAATTTCTTTTACGAGGATCTTTTGGCCGAACGCATACCTACGATTCAGCAGCCGCTCCAAAATGTGCTGGTAAATAGCGGTCTTCTTGTTTGCCACTTGCATCAATCTGGTTTTCCTAGGGCTGAGTGCGCGGTTCAACATTTCGCTAACTGGCTTGCATACTAGCATTTCGGATAGTAAACCAGATTTTTGCAACCATCGCTTCGTCATCCGTCGCAACCCAGCTCCCATGGTGAGGATCCATTCGACGATGAGCGGGCATCGTCAAGCTTGCATGCTAGCATTCTAGCGTGCATGATGATCAGGCAGACAAAAACAAATCTACCTGCATGGCGCTGCCCCTCTGCCGTAAGGCATTGAGGAAAGCGCTCATGCCGTCCCAGTGCGAGGCGGCCGGCACTGGGGCACGACGTAAAGGTTTCGTATCGATGAACGCTTACCTGCATTGCCTATCGCACACACCCCTCATTGGGCATTTCGATCCGCCCAAGAACGTGCTCGATGAAGTGGATGAGGTGGTCCGCGCTGCCCGTGCACGCATCGCCGCTTTCGATCCTGAGCTCGTGGTGCTTTTCGCTCCAGACCATTACAACGGTTTCTTCTACGATGTCATGCCCCCTTTCTGCCTGGGCATGGCCGCTGAAGCCATCGGCGATTTCGGCTCGCTCGCCGGCACTCTTTCTGTCCCCAAATCCATCGCGGAAGCTTGCGCTGAATCTCTGCTGAGCAATGGCATCGACATGCCAGTTTCGTATCGCATGCAGGTCGACCACGGCTTCGCTCAACCGCTCGAATTCCTTCTTGGCGGTTTAGACAAATATCCGGTCTTGCCGATCTTCGTGAACTGCGTGGCCCCGCCTCTGCCTACCTTCGAGCGAGTCAGATTGATGGGTGATGCGGTCGGTCGATTCACCCGCACCCTGAACAAGCGGGTGCTATTCCTGGGATCGGGAGGCCTTTCACACCAACCACCAGTTCCAGAGTTAGCCAAAGTTGATGCCCGGATGGCTGATCGGCTCATGGGCAGTGGACGCAATCTGCCAGAAGACGAGCGCAACGCCCGCACTCAACGAGTGGTCATCGCAGCTGAGCGGTTTGTCGAAGACCAGAACACCCTGCATCCGCTGAATCCCGAGTGGGATCAGTACTTCTTGGACGTTGTTGAACAGGACCTTTTGAGCGACCTGGATCACCTTCCCAACGCACACCTTTCCGAATTGGCCGGTAAATCCACGCATGAGGTCAAGGCCTGGGTCGCAGCCTTCTCAGCGCTCGCTGCCCACGGCGCATACACCGCGACAGATCGCTATTACCGAGAGATCCCAGAGTGGATCGCAGGCTTCGGCTCAATCAGTGCGCACTCTCAGCGCTAACACACCTTCACGGAGATTCGATCGTGACTGCAATTACTGAAAAAACCACCAGCAAATTCGTTCGCGTCCAAGACGGCGAACTGGATCTGAATATTCATTACAACGACTGTGGTGAAGGCAAAGAAACCGTTGTCATGCTGCACGGCTCGGGCCCTGGTGCTAGTGGCTGGGCCAACTTCAATCGGAACATTGAGCCACTGGTAGAGGCTGGCTTCCGTGTAATCCTCATGGACTGCCCAGGCTGGAGCAAAAGTGATTCGATCGTCAGCACCGGCTCTCGCTCCGATCTCAACGCCCGTGTTCTGAAAGGGTTGGTCGATAAGCTGGACCTGGACAAGGTGCACCTGCTCGGCAACTCCATGGGCGGCCATACCGCTGTAGCTTTCACCCTGACCTGGCCTGAGCGCGTAGGCAAACTCGTGCTGATGGGCGGTGGCACCGGTGGGGTCAGCCCCTTCGTACCGATGCCCTCTGAAGGCATCAAGTTGCTCAACGGCCTGTACCGCGAGCCAACAATCGAAAACCTCAAGAAGATGATGAACATCTTTGTTTACGACACCAGTGACCTGACCGAGGAGCTGTTCCAAGCGCGCCTGGACAACATGCTGGCTCGTAAAGACCACCTCGAAAACTTCACCGCGAGTCTCGCTGCGAACCTCAAGCAGTTCCCTGACTTCGGGCATCGCCTTGGCGAGATCCAGGCCGAGACCCTAGTAGTTTGGGGCCGCAATGACCGCTTTGTGCCGATGGACACCGGTCTGCGCCTGGTTGCCGGCATTCCCAACTCACAACTGCATGTCTTCAACAAATGCGGCCACTGGGCCCAATGGGAACACGCGGACACGTTCAACCGCATGGTTCTCGACTTCCTCACCCACTGATCGAGGTCACGATGAACATCACACAAGAGACCCTTGAGCGCTTGGCGGCAGATCTGCGCAGAGCTGAAGGAAAGGGCGAGCCAGTTGGACCACTGCGTGACGTCATCGGCGCCACAAACGTAGAAGGTGCCTATGCGATTCAACGCTTGAACCAAGCCTACGCCATCGCCAATGGACAACGCCTGGTTGGCCGCAAGATCGGTTTGACCAATCCCAAAGTCCAGGCCCAGTTGGGCGTAGACCAGCCGGATTTTGGATGCCTGTTCGCTGACATGGCTTACGGCGACAACGAAGTGGTTCCGTTCGAACGTGTTCTGCAGCCCAAAATCGAGGCAGAAATTGCGCTGGTGCTGGAACGCGATCTCCCTAGCGCTTCCACAACCTTCGCAGATGTCATCGCCGCTACCGGCTGGGTACTCCCGGCGCTTGAAATTGTCGGCAGCCGCATTGAGGGCTGGAACATCAAGTTCGCCGACACCGTAGCAGACAACGCATCAAGCGGATGCTTTGTGCTCGGTGGTCCTGCACAGCGCATCGACGGGCTTGACCTGCGGGGTGCAACGATGCGCCTCTCGAAAAACGGTGAACTTGTCAGCTCCGGGAGTGGCGCTGAATGCCTGGGTAACCCGCTGAACGCGGCCGTTTGGCTCGCCCGCACAATGGCTGAGTTTGGTGAGCCACTGAAAGCAGGTGACATCATCCTCACCGGTGCATTAGGGCCGATGGTTGGCGTAAGCCCAGGTGATCATTTTGAAGCCGAGATCGATGGCCTTGGCCGCGTCGGCGTGTCGTTCAGTGTCGAGTGATGGAGATCTAAAATGACAACAAAACGCAAAGTCGCCATCGTCGGCTCCGGAAACATCGGCACCGACTTAATGATCAAGATCCTGCGCAATTCCAAGCACCTGGAAATGGCAGTTATGGTTGGTATCGACCCGGCCTCGGACGGTCTTGCCCGCGCTGGGCGGATGGGCGTGGCGACCACTCACGAAGGTGTAGCTGGGCTGGTAAAGATGCCAGAGTTTGCTGGCATCGATTTCGTATTCGATGCAACCAGTGCCGGTGCTCACGTCAAAAACGACGCCTTGCTGCGCGAGTGCAAGCCGGGCATCCGTGTGATCGACCTAACTCCAGCAGCTATCGGCCCTTACTGCGTGCCGGTCGTGAACCTCGAAGAGCATGTCAACGCGCAGAACCTCAACATGGTCACGTGCGGTGGACAAGCAACTATTCCCGTGGTCGCTGCAGTATCGCGTGTTGCCAAGGTGCAATACGCAGAGATCGTCGCATCAATTGCCTCCAAATCGGCAGGCCCTGGCACCCGTGCGAACATCGACGAGTTCACTGAAACCACCTCGAAAGCCATCGAAGTAATTGGCGGCGCAGCCAAAGGTAAAGCCATCATCATCATGAACCCGGCTGAGCCTCCTCTGATGATGCGCGACACCGTCTACGTGTTGTCTGAAGCAGCGGACCAGGATCAGGTTGAGGCCTCCATTGAAGAAATGGTTGCCGCAGTGAATGCGTATGTCCCCGGCTACCGCCTCAAGCAGAAAGTGCAGTTTGAAGTCATCCCTGAATCTGCCCCACTGAACATTCCCGGCCAAGGAAAATTCAGTGGCCTGAAGACCTCTGTGTTCCTTGAGGTCGAGGGTGCTGCCCATTACTTGCCATCGTACGCAGGCAATCTCGACATCATGACTTCTGCTGCGTTGGCTACCGCCGAGCGCATGGCGCAGTCGATGAGCCAAGCCTGAGGAGCGCAGATATGAACGGTAAAAAGCTCTACATTTCGGACGTGACCCTGCGTGATGGTATGCACGCTATTCGTCATCAGTACTCGCTGGATCAGGTCCAAGCAATCGCTCGAGCACTGGATGCCGCCAAGGTCGATTCGATCGAGGTCGCTCACGGTGACGGCCTTCAAGGCTCCAGCTTCAACTACGGCTTTGGCGCACACACCGATATCGAGTGGATCGAAGCTGCCGCCGACGCGGTGAAGCACGCCAAGATTGCAACGTTGCTGCTCCCAGGCATCGGTACTTTGCACGACCTCAAAGCTGCCTATAGCGCGGGCGCTCGCGTTGTCCGTGTCGCCACCCATTGCACCGAGGCCGATGTCTCCAAGCAACACATCGAGTACGCCCGTGAGCTTGGTATGGACACGGTAGGCTTCCTGATGATGAGCCACATGCAGACCCCCGAAGGGCTCGCGCAGCAGGCAAAACTGATGGAAAGCTACGGTGCCACCTGCATTTACGTCGTCGACTCCGGCGGCGCGATGAATATGGATGACATCCGTGCGCGCTTCCGCGCAGTGAAAGCGGTGCTCGATCCGGCCACTCACACCGGTATCCACGCGCACCACAACCTGAGCCTAGGCGTAGCCAACTCGATCGTCGCCGTCGAGGAAGGCTGTGACCGCATCGACGCGAGTCTTTCGGGGATGGGCGCCGGTGCTGGTAATGCACCACTGGAAGTTTTCATTGCAGCCGCAGACAAGCTGGGCTGGAACCACGGCACTGACCTGTACGCCCTGATGGATGCAGCAGATGACCTGGTTCGCCCACTCCAGGACCGCCCGGTACGTGTTGACCGAGAGACTCTCGCGCTCGGTTACGCCGGTGTGTATTCGAGCTTCCTTCGCCATGCAGAAGTTGCAGCTGCTCGCTACGGCATCAAAGCAGTAGACATCTTGGTCGAGCTGGGCAAACGCCGCATGGTTGGCGGCCAGGAAGACATGATCGTCGACGTCGCATTGGATTTGCTGAAGCGCTGAGGTTCGCAGACAGCTCCACGCAAGCTGTCTGCAGCAATCCCCTCCCGTAAGGGAGGGGGTCTATGACACAACAATAAGAGAGATCACCAGATGAATGCCTCGCAGACTCCCGACTCGCAGCACCTCCGAACACGCAGTGATCAGCCCACCTACTCACTCTTTCTTGAGTGATTACTGAGCTGATGTAGTTCCACATCACTGGCGTTACTAAAACCACAATCATGTGATTTCTGAAGACCTTTCAAAGGGCTTCGGAGGGGGTCGTTATGACTGATAAAACCGATAAGACCAAACTTTTCATCACCATCGCGCTTTGCTTCCTCGTTGCACTAATGGAAGGCCTGGATCTCCAAGCACCAGGAATTGCGGCCCACGGCATGTCTGCCGAGTACAGCTTGGATAAGCTGGAAATGGGCTGGGTTTTCAGTGTTGGCGTCCTGGGTATGCTTCCAGGCGCTTTCGTTGGCGGCCGTCTGGCTGATCGCTATGGCCGGAAAAAAGTGCTCATCGCCTCTGTTGCACTGTTCGGCATCTTCTCTCTCGTCACAACGGTAGCCTGGAGCTTCGGCGCGTTGCTATTCGCCCGGTTCCTGACAGGTGTGGGCCTGGGTGCATCGTTGCCCAACCTCATTGCACTCGCATCTGAGGCTGCTGGTGAGCGCATGCGAGGCACAGCAGTCAGCTTGATGTATTGCGGTGTACCGCTGGGGGCCGCGTTGGCAGCCGCCATTGGGCTGCTGGATTTCGGGGCTGGCTGGAAGCTCGTCTTCTACGTCGGCGGCGTGGTCCCTTTGGTCATCGTTCCCTTGCTGGTTTTCTTCCTGCCCGACGTGTACAAGCAATCGATTGCTGCCACCACCACGATCGAAGTTCCCTCCACCAAAGCCATCTTGGTTGAAGGCGGTGCACTGAAGAAAACCCTGCTCCTGTGGGTTAGCTTCTTCTTCACACTGATGGTCACCTACATCCTGATCAACTGGCTGCCAAGCATCCTGATTGGACAGGGATTCAAGCCGAGCGAGGCAAGCGTCGTAGTATTGGCCATGCAGCTTGGCGCGGCCGTGGGTACCTTGATGCTCGGCGTTGCAATGGATCGCCTGCCTATCTGGGCCATGTCGGCGCTGGTATATGGGGGCATCCTGATTTCTTTGGCCTGCCTCACAGTGGCGGCCTCACTCCCTACCATGATCGGCGCAGGATTCTTGGCAGGCATTTTCACAACGGGTGGCCAGTGCGTCCTCTACGCCCTCGCTCCTCAGTTCTATCCCGCCAATGGTCGGGCTACCGGGACCGGTGCAGCACTCGCAGTCGGTCGTATCGGTGCAATGACAGGTCCACTTGTCGTAGGAAAAATGATGGTCCTTGGAGCCGGTGCAGGCGGTGTCATGTTGGCCTCGGCGCCCGGCATCGTTCTGGCGGCTATCTCGCTGCTTTATCTCTCGTCGCTGAAGAAACGCCCTGAGCTGAGCCCTTCGGTGGTTTGAGCGGCATTGCGTCATCACAAAAACAAGAAAGAAGACACGACATGAGCAAATCAAAAAAAATTGCATTCGCAGGGCTGCTGGCTGCAAATGCAGCTTCGCTACAAGCAGCCGGCTTCGTGGAAGATTCGAAAGCCAAGGTAACACTGCGCAACTACTACTTCGATCGCAACTACATCAACCAGACACCGCAAGCTGCAGCGCGAGAGTGGGCTCAGGGTTTCATCGTGAACTTCAATTCGGGGTTCACCGAGGGTGTAGTCGGCTTTGGACTGGATGCTCAAGCCATGATGGGGTTGCGCCTTGACTCCTCACCAGATCGTGTCGGCACCGGCCTATTGCCGTTCTCCGCCTCCACCAGGGAGCCGGCGAAGGACTACTCCGAGCTAGGGCTGACAGCGAAGGTCAAGGTTTCCAAAACTGAGCTTCAGTACGGAACCGTGAGCACGTTCTTGCCAATCGCGTTCGCAAGTCCGACACGGCTGCTGCCACAAACCTTCCGCGGCACCTACCTGCGCTCACAAGACATCCCAGATCTTTCTCTGCACGCGGGTTGGCTGGACCGAATCAACCTACGGGACTCTACTGACTATCAAAAGATGCGAGTTTCAGCGCCAAACGGACGCTTCAACGGAGCAGCGGAGTCTGATGCCTTTTACTTCCTTGGCGGCGATTACGCCTGGTCGAAGAACCTTACGCTCAAGTACTACTACGCAGAGCTCGAAGACATCTACGAAAAGAACTATCTCGGTTTCGTGGACAACCGTGAGCTGGGTCCAGGGCGGCTCACCTCCGACTTCCGCTTTTATGATTCCAAAGACAACGGATCCGCAAAAGCTGGGAAGGTAGACAACCGCAATACCGCCTTAATGCTGACCTACCAGCTCGGCGTGCATCGTCTCGGCGCTGGCTACATGCAGCTGACTGGGGACACTGCAATGCCCTATCTCTTTGGTACCGAACCACTAGTGATTACGGAAGGCACCTTGAGCTCGGAGTTCCTAAACCCTAAGGAGAGAAGCTGGCAGGTCAAGTACGACTACGACTTTGTAGGCGTTGGCATCCCCGGCCTAAAGGGGATGCTGCGCTACGTCAGCGGAGACAACATTGACCTTCCGAACCTCGGCGGCAACAAACTTAAAGAATCGGAAAAAGACGTTGAGCTTTCATATGTAATCCAAAGCGGCACGTTCAAGGACGTGGCATTCCGGGTTAGACACGCTTGGTATCGAAATGATTTCGGTCCTGGAGCGACTCACCGTGACGACAATGAGCTTCGTGTGAACATCGATTATACGTTTGCTTTGTGGTGAGAAAAACGGGCAATCGCCGTACGATTTTTCAGGCAAAAGAAGTGACGATATGAGGAGTTCAGCATGACAGGTCGCAGCTCACTAGGAATCTGGTTTATCTTTCTGTTTGGTGCGATCTGCGCGCTGGGCCCGATGTCGATTGACATGTCCTTGCCTGGAATTCCTAACTTGGAAAATGAGCTCGACGCGCAAGCGGGAAAAGGCTCACTGACCTTGGCGATATTCCTTGCTGGCTTCTGCTCTACTCCTCTTGTCAGCGGACTGGTCGCTGACCGATTCGGTCGTCGCATTACGCTGCAAGTAGGCCTACTGTGCTACAGCCTCGCAGCCTTGGCCTGCTCACTATCCAATGACTTCATCGAGCTCCTAGTGGCCAGAGCGTTCCAGGGCGCAGCTGCTGGCGCATGTGTCGCAGTGCCGTTCTCCATTGTCAGAGAAAGCCTCCCAGAACGTGCCGCACGCACCCATATTGCCAGCTTGACCGCGGTTGTGGGGCTCGGACCGTTGATCGCGCCTTTGCTTGGTGGGGTGATCATAGATTTCTGGACTTGGCGCATGGTACACATCGTACAAGCGCTCGTGGGAGCCGCCATTTGGATTGGCGTTTGTTTAACCTACAAAGAAACGCTGTTGCCACACCTACGGAAGCAGGTTTCATTCAGTTCGGCATTCATTCGATGCCAGGCCTTCCTGAAGAATAGTGTTTTTTCCTGCTCGTCAATTATCTACGCCGCTTGCTTCACCATAATGTTCGTATTCATCACTGCATCTCCAAAAATTTTTTACGGCGATTACCCGGTAACGAGCCTTCACTTTTCATTGCTTATTTGTCTGATCTCAGGTGCCGCGTTCTTTGGGTCCCTGACCACCGCAGCCTTTAGTCGTCGAGGTTGGACCGACAGAAGAGTCATGGTGATAGGCTGTACAGGCCTATTAGTTAGCATCTCAGCACTCGTCTTACAGAAAACGCTTGGCGGCATAACGTTGGTCATGCTGGTTATCTGTTCCAGCCTAACGATCTATTTTTTTGGGTTGGTATCTCCGGCAGCTACCCATAGCGCCCTATCGACGGCTACAGAGGACAGAGGCACTGCCTCCGGACTAGTACGAACTGTTCAAATGCTGTTCTCCGCTGGCATCAGCATGACTCTTCCTTTGTTTTTCAAGGTTATGTCGGCGTTGAGTGCGGCATTACTGCTGATGAGCTTTTGTCTAGCTTTGGCGCTCATTGCCCTGATAGCACTGATCGCCACAACCCGCTTCGCGCCCAAAGTAGACGGAATTGGGACGGTCAGCGAGCCCTAGCGCAGATGTGCATCTTACTCAGAGAAAATGCGAGCGAACAGGTAAGAGCGGCTGACGAAATGCAGGATCGATATCGTTGTCTACGCAATACTTGCATGCTAGCATGCAAGCATGGATTGGTAGCAGGCTGTCCCTCGCGCTTAACCTGGACCTGACTGCCCTTGAGCCTGAAAACAAAAATATTTGGAGGTCCCATGCAGCATCCCCTCATCCCACACGTATGCGCCATGTCGCTGCGTTCTGACGTACGTCCATAAAAACTGGCATTCCCTGACGCCTTGTTCGTCGGCGTATCGGTTACCAGTACCCAAACTGATCCGAGCCTCCTTGCGAGCTCGAAAAGACTTTTGTAATGCCTGGAGAATAAGAAAATGACTACCTCCGATAGCTTTGACACCGACGTTTTGGTGATCGGCACGGGCCCTGCCGGTGCGACCACTGCTTTAGCGCTGGCCACCTACGGTGTCCGGGTAAAAATGGTCACCATGTTCAATTGGCTGGCGAACTCGCCGCGGGCTCATATCACGAACCAGCGTGCCATGGAGGTCGTGCGTGATCTTGGGTTGGAAGAGGAGGTTGTGAGAGCGGCCACACCTTGGGATCAGATGGGCGATACGCTGTTCACCACCAGTCTGGCAGGTGAGGAAATCGCACGTATGCGCACCTGGGGCACAGGCGACAAACGCAAGGGCGACTATGTCCAAGGCAGCCCATGTACCATGCTGGATCTCATCCAGCCCGAGATGGAATCAATCCTTCTCAAGCATGCCGCGATCCGCGGTGCTCAATTGAGCTTCAACACCGAGTATCTGAGCCATGTGCAAGATGCCGAAGGTGTGACTGCTCGCATGAAAGACGTTTTGACCGGTGTCGAGTACGAAGTCCGAGCGAAGTATCTGGTGGGCGCCGATGGAGCTAACTCCAAAGTAGCAAAAGAGATCGATCTGCCGATCGTTGGCGAGATGGCCAGGGCCGGAACCGCTTATGTTATCTTCAACGCTGACCTGAGTAAGTACGTAGAGCACCGCCCGAGCATCCTGCAATGGATCGCTACTCCCGAAGCGGGCTTCGGTGAAATCGGGATGGGCTTGCTCCGCGCCATTCGCCCGTGGGACCAGTGGATTGCGGGCTGGGGCTTCGACATGGCCAAAGGCGCCCCTGACCTGTCCCCAGAAGCAGTTTTGGAGAAAATCCGACTCTTGGTCGGCGATCCTAAGTTGGAAGTCCAGGTTGAGCGGATGTCGACCTGGTATGTAAACCAGGCGCATGCCACCGAATACTCCCGTGGTCGCGTGTTCTGTGCCGGCGATGCTGTGCACCGTCACCCGCCATCCAGCGGCCTGGGCTCCAACACCTGCATGCAGGACGGTTTCAACCTCGCCTGGAAACTGGCTTACGTCCTCAAAGGATTCGCCGATCCGAATCTACTGGAAAGCTACACCGCGGAGCGCGCTCCCGTGGGCAAACAGATCGTGGCGCGTGCCAATCAGTCCCGTAAGGACTATGCCCTGCTGAAAGAGTGCTTCAACTTCGGCAACGGCGTGGACACCATCGCCAAACTGCTTGATCGCATGCGCGATCCGAGCCCGGCAGGTGTAGAAGTGCGCATGAACCTGCAGAAAGCGCTGGAAATCAAGAGTCGCGAGTTTAACGCTCAAGGCGTCGAGCTGAACCAGCGTTACGTATCCTCTGCCGTTAAGCCTGACCCAAGGGACGGTGTTGAGCTCTGGGCCCGGGACAAAGAGCTGTATCTCCAGGCTACCACTCGCGCAGGTGCCAAACTTCCCCACGCCTGGCTGGTGAACGAGAACGGACACCGGATTTCGACGCTCGACGTCGTGGGTAAAGGGCAAATGACCCTTATCACTGGCCTTGCCGGTCAGGCCTGGGTGGCTGCTGCAGAGAGATTGAACCTGCCATTCTTGAAAACTGTTGTCACAGGCGCAAAAGGTACGGCGGACCTTTACTGCGATTGGCAATCGGTTCGAGAAATTCACGAGGCAGGCGCGCTCTTAGTTCGACCTGACGGCTATATCGCATGGCGGCACAGCAATGCTGTTTGGTCTGCCGACGAAGCTGCCTCAGAACTGCAGCAGGCGCTCCAAAGCGTCCTCGGTTAAGCATTACCTCAAAGGCCCGGCGCGATGCTGGGCCTTCTTTTTATTTGGTCCCACCAGCGCAATGGGCCACTAGGCCCCTACGCTGCGAACGCTAGAAATCAAAATCAACCGATAAGAGCCCGTGCGTTGAGTGGCGCAGCTGCCGCTATGCCACACTTCGTGGGCCCCAACTGCCTCGAGTGCGATGAGGGTGAATATGGCTAAGGCCGCTGATGTCGTTGTGCAATGCCTGGAAAACGAAGGTGTCGAGTATGTATTCGGCATTCCTGGTGAGGAAAACCTCGACCTGCTCGAATCCCTGCGCAAGTCGAAGATCAAGCTGGTACTGACCCGTCACGAGCAGTCTGCAGGCTTTATGGCCGCCACCTATGGCCGTCTGACCGGCAAGACCGGCGTCAGCCTGTCGACCCTCGGCCCTGGCGCCACCAACCTGGTCACCGCCAGCGCCTATGCCTACCTGGGCGGCATGCCGATGATGATGATCACCGGGCAGAAGCCGATCAAGAAGTCCAAGCAGGGCCGCTTCCAGATCATTGACGTGTGCGGCATGATGGACCCCATCACCAAGTACACCCACCAGTTCGCCTCGGCCGACAACATCCCGTCGCGCATGCGAGAAGCCTTCCGCCTGGCCGAAGAAGAAAAGCCGGGTGCGGTACACCTGGAGCTGCCGGAAGACATCGCCGCCGAGCAGACCGATGTACTGCCGATCCCGCGCAGCCTGCACCGCCGCCCGCTGGCCGAGCATGTGGCCATCGAAGCCGCCGTGCAGAAACTGCATAACGCCCGTAACCCGATCCTGGTGATCGGTGCCGGCGCCAACCGCAAGATGACCGCCAAGGTCCTCAAGCAACTGATCGACAAGACCGGCATCCCGTTCATCACCACTCAACTGGGTAAAGGTGTGGTCGACGAGCGCCACCCGCGCTTCCTGGGCAACGCCGCCCTGTCGTCCGGTGACTTCGTGCACCGCGCCGTCGAAGCGGCCGACCTGATCATCAACATCGGCCACGACGTGATCGAGAAGCCGCCGTTCTTCATGGTCCGTGGCGGCACCGAAGTCATCCACATCAACTTCCGCTCCGCCGAAGTCGATGCCGTGTACTTCCCGCAGGTTGAAGTGATCGGCGACATCGCCAACGCCGTGTGGCAAATCAGCGAAGCGCTGAACGACACGTCGCACTGGGACTTCACCCGCCTGATGGCCATCCGTGAAGCCAACGAAGCACAGATCGCCGAAGGCGCCGACGACGACCGCTTCCCGGTCTACCCGCAGCGCCTGGTTGCCGACATCCGTCGCGTGTTGCCGTCCGAAGGCATCGTGGCCCTGGACAACGGCATCTACAAGATCTGGTTTGCCCGTAACTACAAGGCGCACAAGCCGAACACCGTGCTGCTGGACAACGCCCTGGCGACCATGGGCGCCGGCCTGCCATCGGCGATGGCGGCGCACCTGGTGCACCCGGATCGCCCGGTGATCTCGGTGTGCGGCGATGGCGGCTTCATGATGAACAGCCAGGAGCTGGAAACGGCAGTGCGCCTGGGCATGCACATCACCGTGGTAATCCTGCGTGACGACGGTTACGGCATGATCCGCTGGAAGCAGGCGAACATGGGCTTCACCGATTTCGGTCTGGACTACGGTAATCCGGACTTCGTCAAATACGCCGAAGCCTATGGTGCCCATGGACACAGGGTGGAAAGCGCGGATGCTTTGCTGCCACTGTTGGATCATTGTATTGCCAACCCCGGCGTTCACGTCATTGACTGCCCGGTCGACTACAGCGAGAACGACCGCATCCTGAACAGTGAACTGCGCGAGCGAGCGCTGGCGGTGTAATCAGTGGCAGAAACGGCGCTACTGCTGACAGTACTCTGTTGAGGCTTGCGGAACTTGAACCTCCTCGCACAGTAAGTGGCGAGGAGGCTCCTTGAGCAACGCCAAGAATGATCTCAGCGCGGCTTTGATGACTTGAGACGGTTGATGCTGGCTGCGTAGGCCCTCATAAAGCAACCCGGTGACCAACCCTTTGAAGACGGCTATCGAAGTGTGAAGGTCCAGAGTCTGCGGCAATTCACCTTGAATAATCGCATGCCTAAGCACCTGATGAATGTACTGCAGGAATCGATTACTCGCTTGCTCCATGCGGCTATGGATCAGACCCGATTCGTCCACCCCCTGATAAATCAAGATTTCCGAGAACTGCTTTGACTGGGGGCTGTTAACAGCATCAAGCATGGCGGTCACCACTGCTTCCCAGGAGAGTTCGATCCCGTCGTCGGCGGAGAACTCCAATTCAAGTGGATGCTGCCGCGATGTCAGCACCGCCTGAAGTACTTCTTGCTTCCCATTGAAATGCCAATAAACGGCGCCACGAGTGACGCCTGCCTTTCGGGCTATTTGGTCCAGCGTAGCGTCTGGAACTCCTTGGGCAGCGAACACCTCGACAGCCGCGTCGATGATGCGCTGTCGTGTCTCCTCAGCCTCGGCTACCGTCTTCCTGGCCATTTTAACTAGGGCGCTTTCTTTGACGCGCGACCGATGGCGCGCTCTATATTCTGCTTGCTCAATAGCAGAGCTTTTTTGATCGTGTCGGACTGCTTACTCGCTCTGGAACTCGGCATTACGACTGCGAGGGAGTAATAGCCAAGGTAGGTATCCAAAAGCGTTGCGAATGAGCAAACGCCATCGATATGTTCATCCAGATCGCTTGCTACGCCGCTCGCCCTGACTTCACTCAGCTGTTTGATCAGCGCCTGTCGTCCGAGCGTGTTTGGGGTGAACACTGGAAGTTGATCACTGAGTGCTGCAGGGAGTGACTCCTCAGGTAGCGCTGCCAAAAGGACCTTACCTGCGGCGGTCGCAGCGGCGGGCACATTAATGCCAATCGGGAACACTACACGCAGCTCTCGTTCTGACACGATGCGATCCAGCACATAAATTTTATCGCCGGCTAGAGAAGCCAGGCAGACCGACTCTTCAAGCTCCTCCGCCAATGAGCGTAAGTACGGCTTTACCAACGAAAGAATGTCTGATTGTGCTTGGTTGATGAGCTGGCCAAGTGCCGGCCCAAGGCGGAAGCCTCCACTAGGGCCCAACGCCTCAACCAAAAACTCTTCTTCCAGGGCGTTGATGATTCTCTGGACGGTCGAGCGCGGCAGCCCGACCAACTGCGCGATAGCCGCCAAACTCAAGCCATTCGGATGACTGCCAAGGGCTCGCATGATCGAGGCAGCTCTGGCGATGACTTGAATACCCCCCGCCTTGCCACCGACTTCGTCTGATTGGTTCATATCTCTCCTCAGCGTGCACCGCTGCAGCATCTGTTATGGCCGCCACTTTAGAGCTCCGTGCCTCGCCTAGCCAGTCACACGTTCCGAACATCTATCTCACCAACGTTCGACCGATGGTTATTACTGCTTGCTTGCGCTCATAGTATCGCATAGTGGTACACTTGACCACATGGTGATTCAGCAATTACAAGTCCCCGGCCTAGGGGCGCAGAGATGGAGCAAATCGGTGAGACAGATACGATCCTCGCGTGCATTACATGCAATTCCCCTAACGGCGCTGATGCTGGTGACCGGCTGTGGTGAAAAAGACCACATCGCCTCAGCTCCGCCTCCCCCTGACGTGGGCGTATACACCGTCCGCTCACAGTCTCTGACCCTGACAACCGACCTGCCCGGCCGGACCTCGGCCTACCGGGTAGCGGAAGTGCGCCCACAAGTATCGGGGATCCTTCAAAAGCGGTTCTTTGTTGAGGGGACTGAGGTCAAGCTGGGTCAGCAGCTCTATCAAATTGACCCGCGTACCTATGAGGCGCAATTGCGTCGGGCCGAAGCTAATCGAACCACTGCGCAGAACCTGGCGCGACGATATGAAACGTTGTTGAAAACCAAGGCTGTGAGCAAGCAGCAGTACGACGATGCCCTTGCCGCATGGAAACAGGCGGAGGCTGACTATCAGGTCGCTCGTATCGACGTTCAGTACACCCGTGTGCTTTCGCCGATCTCAGGCCGCATCGGACGGTCGACAGTTACCGAGGGTGCACTCGTTACTAACGGTCAAGCACAGTCGCTCGCCACTGTTACTCAGCTGGACCCGATCTATGTTGACGTCACTCAGCCGATCACGAAGCTGCTGGGCCTACAACAGGCATTGGAGTCAGGGCGGCTTCAGAAGACAGGTGAGAACCAGGCCGAAGTCAGCCTGACCCTGGATGACGGTAGTGCTTACCCAATCCCGGGCACCCTTAAGTTTTCTGAGGTCAGCGTTGATCCGACCACAGGTTCAGTAACCCTTCGCGCCGAATTCCCGAATCCTAATCGCAAGTTGCTTCCAGGCATGTTTGTTCACGCCCTCCTGAAGGAAGGTGTGCAGCAGGCGGCGATCCTGGTTCCACAACAAGCCATCAGCCGCGATACGCGTGGCGTGCCAAGTGTCTGGGTGGTGAAGGCCGACAACACTGTTGAGGCCCGCGAGGTCCAGACCCTACGAACTGTGGGCAACGCCTGGCTGATCAGCAAAGGCGTATCCGAGGGAGAGCGAATCGTGACCGAAGGTATTCAACGTGTTCGCAGCGGCATCGCCGTCAATGCGGTAGAAGCCAAAAATGTGGATTTGGTAGCTGACTTCGCCGCTACCACTGAAGCCTCGGCTAACTGAGAGGGCGCAGTAAATGTCTCGCTTCTTTATCGACCGGCCGATCTTCGCTTGGGTTCTCGCTATCGTAGCCATGCTCGCCGGCGCACTCTCGCTGGCCAAGATGCCGATTAGCCAATATCCAAACATCGCGGCCCCTGCCGTTTCGATCCAGGTCAGCTACCCAGGTGCTTCTGCACAAACCGTCCAGGACACGGTGGTCCAGGTCATTGAGCAACAGCTCAGTGGTCTTGATGGGTTCCGATATATGTCGGCTGAGAGCGCCTCTGACGGCAGCATGACCATCATCGTGACCTTTGAACAGGGGACCGATCCGGATATCGCTCAAGTTCAGGTGCAGAACAAGCTGCAACTGGCGACACCTCGTTTGCCGGAGGAAGTTCAGCGTCAGGGTCTTCGCGTAGTGAAGTACCAGATGAATTTCTTCTTGGTCATGAGCTTGGTGGATCGCTCGGGGAAGCTCGATAACTTCGACCTGGGCAACCTGATCGCTTCACAGCTTCAGGATCCCATTTCGCGCATTCCAGGCGTCGGTGATTTCCAGCTGTTTGGCTCGCCTTACGCAATGCGTATCTGGCTAGATCCAGGCAAGCTCAACAGCTATCAGCTGACACCTACTGATGTCGCCAATGCTATCCGGGAACAGAACGTCCAAGTGTCCTCTGGCCAGTTGGGTGGATTACCAACTCGCTCAGGCGTCCAGCTGAATGCCACCGTTCTCGGCAAGACGCGCATGACAACGCCTAGCCAGTTCGATGAGATCTTGATCAAGGTGAACGCGGACGGCTCACAGGTACGAGTGAAGGATGTCGGACGTGCCGAACTGGGGGCTGACAGCTTCGCCATTTCCGCGAAATACAAGGACTCCCCAACCGCGAGTCTGGCGCTGCGTTTGTCCACCGGTGGCAACCTGCTGGAGACCGTAGAAGCTGTCAAGAAGCTGATGGAGGAGCAGAAGGCCTATCTGCCAGATGGCGTGGAGGTCGTTTATCCCTACGATACAACACCTGTCGTTGATGCCTCGATTGAGTCGGTAGTACACACTATTTTTGAGGCGGTGGTACTGGTCTTCCTGGTTATGTATCTGTTCCTACAGAGCTTCAGGGCCACACTGATCCCCACCCTGGCAGTTCCCGTGGTGCTGCTCGCCACATTCGCACTTCTGCCCTATTTCGGCCTCAGTATCAACGTACTCACCATGTACGCCATGGTGCTCGCCATCGGCTTGCTGGTCGATGATGCGATCGTCGTGGTCGAGAACGTTGAGCGGCTCATGCACGACGAAGGGTTGACGCCACTTGAGGCTACCCGTAAGTCAATGGACCAGATTTCCGGGGCCTTGGTGGGTATCGGCATGGTGCTGTCGGCTGTGTTCGTACCGATGGCTTTCTTTGGTGGATCCGCTGGCATCATCTATCAACAGTTCGCGATCACCATCGTGGTCTGCATGGGACTGTCGATCTTTGTCGCGCTTGTGTTCACTCCAGCACTTTGCGTGACCATTCTCAAAGCTCCGGAAGGCGTTTCCCACCACGAGAAAAAGGGCTTCTTCGGCTGGTTCAACCGCATCTTCGACCGCGGCACTCTGCGATTCGAGCGAGGCGTCGGTGCAATGCTGAAGGGGCGCGGTAGATACTTGCTTGCGTTCTTGCTGATCACTGGAGGAACCGGCTATCTGTTCACCCAGATCCCGAAGGCATTCCTGCCCAACGAAGATCAGGGCTTGATGATGATCGAAGTGCGTACGCCGGCAAATGCTTCAGCGGAGCGCACCGAGGGTGTGCTTCAAGAGGTGCGAGACTACTTGAGCAATGATGAAGGTGCGTTGGTTGAGCACTTCCTGACGGTGAATGGTTTCAACTTTGCTGGTCGTGGTCAGAACTCGGGGCTGGTACTGATTACCCTTAAGGATTGGAAGGAGCGTCACGGCGCTGGGAAAGACGTATTCAGCATCGCGCAACGGGCTAATCAGCATTTTGCCAAGATCAAAGATGCCAGCGTCATGGCGTTCGTGCCCCCTGCCATTCTGGAAATGGGGAACGCGATGGGCTTCAACTTGTACCTACAGGACAACCTAGGTCTTGGTCATGAAGCATTGATGGCAGCTCGAAACCAGTTCCTGCAACTGGCAAGCGAAAACCCCAAACTCCAAGCAGTGCGTCCAAACGGTAAGGACGACGAGCCGCAATTCCAGGTGAACATTGATGACGAAAAGGCCCGTGCGCTGCAGGTAAGCATCGCGTCTATCAACGAAACGATGTCGGCAGCCTGGGGCTCGATGTATGTCAACGACTTCATCGACCGCGGTCGGGTCAAACGGGTGTACGTACAGGGCGAAGACATCTCGCGAATCTCTCCAGAAGACTTCGATAAATGGTACGTGCGCAATAGCCTTGGCCAGATGGTTCCGTTCTCGGCGTTTGCAACCGGTGAGTGGGTGAACGGCTCACCGAAGCTGGAGCGCTACGGTGGCATTTCTTCCCTGAACATCCTCGGCGAGCCAGCCCCTGGATACAGCACTGGTGACGCGATGATTGCCATCGCTGAAATCATGCAAAAGCTGCCTGCTGGCATCGGCCTGAGCTACACCGGTCTCTCTTATGAAGAAATACAGACTGGCGACCAGGCACCGTTGCTCTACGCATTGACTGTGCTGATCGTATTCCTGTGCCTGGCCGCACTGTATGAAAGCTGGTCGGTACCGGTCTCGGTGATCATGGTTGTTCCTCTGGGTATTTTGGGCGCCGTGCTGGCAACGCTTTGGCGCGACCTGACGGCGGATGTGTACTTCCAGGTGGGCTTGATGACGACAGTTGGCCTGTCCGCCAAGAACGCCATCCTAATCGTGGAGTTCGCAAAAGAGCTGTATGAAAAGGAAGGTTATCCGATCGTCAAAGCTGCGATAGAGGCCGCCAAGCTGCGTTTGCGTCCGATTTTGATGACCTCGCTGGCATTCACATTCGGTGTGCTGCCGATGGCCATTGCATCGGGCGCAGGCGCTGGGAGCCAGCACTCCATTGCTACGGGCGTGGTCGGAGGAATGATCACCGCCACCGTACTGGCCGTCTTCTTTGTTCCACTGTTCTATGTGGTGGTAGTCAAGTTGTTCGAAGGGTTCATGAAACGAAAGCCAAAAACGAAGGAGGTGACTCATGAAGTTTAAGTCGCTCCCCGTGTTTGCGTTGCTGATGCTCGGCGGATGCAGCTTGATCCCCGACTATCAGCAGCCAGCCTCACCTGTACAGGCGCAATGGCCTGCGGGTCAGGCTTACGAAGGGCAAGAAGTCCAGCGGGGGGCCGCAGCCGCTCTTCCCCAGACAAAGGAGTTCTTCAAAGATCCAGCGCTGGTGCGCCTTCTAGGTGCGGCGCTTGATAACAACAGAGATCTTCGGATCGCTGCCAAAAATGTTGAATCTTACAGGGCGCTCTACCGCATCCAGCGAGCGGAGCGGTTTCCCACGCTTGATGGCGATGCATCCGGAAATCGAACCCGTTTACCGGACGACTTGTCCTCTACTGGCGACTCTCGTATCGACAGCCAGTACCAAGTTGGCTTGGTAACCGCCTATGAGTTGGACTTGTTTGGTCGTATCCAAAGCTTATCGAGCCAAGCGCTTGAGAAATATCTGGCGACAGAGGAAGCGCAGCGCAGCGTGCAGATCGCCCTCATAAGCGATGTGGCGACCACTTATTTTCTGTGGCGAACTGACCAAGCGCTTTTGGAGCTGACGGACGCCACGCTGACCAGCTACGTTGAAAGCTTGGCAATGATCGAGTCCAGTGCAGCAGCAGGCACTTCGTCTGAGCTAGATGTTCGACAGGCCAGGACTTTGGTTAACCAAGCCCAGGCTCAGCAGGCCTTGTACACCCGACGCATCGCGCAGGATGTGAACGCATTGCAATTGTTGCTGGGCAGCAAGATTCCATCTGATTTGCCGCACAGCTCGCCATTGGCCATGAGCGCTCTAAGTAAGGTTCCAGCGGGGCTACCAGCGGACCTGCTGCTCAACAGACCAGACATTCGTGCCGCTGAACATCAACTTCTGGCCGCAAATGCCAATATCGGCGCGGCTCGTGCGGCCTTCTTTCCCCGCATTAGCCTGACAGCTTCAGTGGGTTCAGCAAGCAGCGATCTGGACGGCTTGTTCAACGGCGGATCCGACAGCTGGAGCTTCGCTCCACAAATTAGTGTGCCGATCTTCAATGCAGGAAAGTTACGGGCCAATCTCGATTACGCAGAAATTCAGAAAGATATGAATGTTGCGACCTACGAAAAGAGTATCCAAACAGCTTTTCGAGAGGTGGCCGATGGACTCGCTGCGAGAGGAACATTTGGCAAGCAACTTAGCGCCCAACGCGAGCTTGTGGATAACTATAAATCATACTTTGACCTAGCTCAGCAGCGATATGACCAAGGTGTTGATAGCTATTTGACGGTATTGGATGCTCAGCGCGAGCTATTCGCCTCACAGCAGAAGCTGTTAAACGACCAGCTTGATCAAATCAACAGTGAAGTGCAACTTTATAAAGCACTTGGTGGCGGCTGGAATATGAGCCAAAACTGAAATCATGGGCAGCGGCCTGCTATAGCGCTGCCCGTCTTTCAAGAAAATAATTGAATATTTTTTCGACCCAAA